>CAZPWP010000007.1:14760-18557 GCA_964590295.1 uncultured Victivallis sp. | reverse complement strand
CTAACTCATCCATGTTGAGCCGCCCGAAGGGGAGGAAGCCGCGGGCGCGGAGCCGGGCGACGGCGGTCGAGTCGTAAGGGGACTTGACCGGGGCCAGGATCTTCGAAGCGCAGGAGCAGGTCTCGCCTTCGGCGACGATGCAGTCCTTGATGCCGACGGGGATGCCGTCGAACTCGCTCTTCTGTTTTCCTTCGCGGCGGCGACGGTCGGAGGCTTCGGCCTCCGCCAGCACCCGTTCGGGGTCGATGTGGAGGAACGCCTTGATCTCGCCGTCCTTCCGGCGGATGCGGTCGAGGCAGCCGTTCACCAGTTCGACGGCGGAGAACTCCCCGGCGGCCAGCGAAGCGGCCAGCGCATGGATCGGCTTGTCGCGGAAATCGGTTTCCGACATTTCAGTTCATCCCTTCTCCCGGCAGCACCTGCGGGACCCGGATCAGGTCGCCGTTCATCAGGGCCGGGGCGTTGGCGAGCATGCGCTCGCGGCTGAACGGTTCGCCCGCGACATCCTCGCGCCAGACGTTGGCGAGCGGCGCAGCGTGCGCGGTCGGTTCGACGCCGTCGAGATCAAGCTCATCGAGCTCGGCGATGTAGGCGACGATCTTCTCCAGGTCGTTCTGAAGCGCGGCGGCCTGCCCCTCCGGAATTTCCAGTCGGGCAAGCTCCGCCACGTATCGAATGTCGATGTCGTTCTTTTCCATCGTGAACTTACTTGTCGCCGCGTTCGAGTATCAGCGTTTTGGTCACGAGGTCGCACACCTCCGACGGACCGAAATACTGGATCGGGCCGGGATAGAGGTAAGCGGTCTCCTTCGCCCACTCGGCGCGGTGCGCGGCGAAGTATTCGAACGGGGCGCCGTCGAGTTTCACCAGCGCCTTCCGGATGACCGGCTTGTCATGGCCGTGGCGGCGCTCGATGTTCATCATCATGGTGATCGGAATGCCTCCGGCGATCCACTCCGACGCGGGCTTCGTGGTGTTGCGGACGCTGGACATGTACCCGGTCCGGCCGGCGCCGATCAGCGCGGAAGCGTTGTAGCCGAGGCTGTAGCAGTAGTCGGCGTCGAAGTTCGACGGCGCCGCGCAGCGTCCCTCGTACCCGAAGAAGTGGACCTGGGTGCTGAACTTGCCGCTGTAGCTGCCTTCGGCCTTCATCGCCTGGAGGCGGGCGCCGACCATTTCGGCGAGCATCTTCTCGGTTTCGATGAGCGAGACCTGGACGTTGCCGTGCGGGTCTCGGTCGTTGCAGAGCTGCATCTGGATCCCCGTCGGCAGCGAGCGGAAGACCGCGGCGGATTCGGCGGAGAGGTTCTCCGCGGCGAAGGCGACCTTTTCGCTCTTCTCCATCGCGTCGACCTTGGCGGCGTTGGCGGCGAGCAGGTCGTTGAGTTCGGCGATCAGCACCTTGATCTCCGGAACGAACTCGATGAGTCCTTCCGGAATCAGCGCGACGCCGAAGTTCATTCCGGCGGCAGCCCGGGCGGCGACCACCACGGCGATCTCTTCGACGATCTTCGCGAGGGTCATCTTCTTCGCGGCGACCTCCTCGGAGATGATCGCGACGTTCGGCCGGGTCTGGAGCGCGCACTCCAGCGCGATGTGGGAGGCGGAGCGGCCCATCAGTTTGATGAAGTGCCAGTACTTCTTGGCGGAGTTGGCGTCGCGGCCGATGTTGCCGATGAGTTCGCTGTAGACGCGGCAGGCGGTGTCGAATCCGAAGCTCGCTTCGATCCACTCGTTCTTGAGGTCGCCGTCGATGGTCTTCGGGCAGCCGATCACCTGGATCGGAATGTTCCGGATCTTGAAGTATTCGGCGAGCATGCAGGCGTTGGTGTTGGAGTCGTCGCCGCCGATGATGACCAGCGCGCTGATGCCGAGCGCTTCGCAGTTGCGGCGGGCCGCCTCGAACTGCTCATCGGTTTCGAGCTTGGTCCGGCCGGAGCCGATCATGTCGAAGCCGCCGGTGTTGCGGCAGGCGTCGATCACGTCGGAGGTGAGCTCCATGTACTCGTCGCGGACCAGCCCGTCCGGCCCCTTGAGGAAGCCGAAGAGGCGGCAGTCCGGATGGATCGACTTCAGCCCGTCGAAGAGACCGGCGATGACGTTGTGGCCGCCTGGGGCCTGGCCGCCGGAGAGGATCACGCCGACGTTGATCGCCTTCCCCGCCTTCGCGTTCGGATCGGCTTCAAAGGTGAGCACGGGACTGCCGAAGGTGGTTTTGAAGATCTCCCGGATCTTCTCCACGTCAGCGACGGCGGCGGTCGGGGCGCCTTCGACGACGCGGACCATGGCGCCGCGGGCCAGCGCGGGCGGGAGTTTCGGGGCATAGGCGGCACGCGCCTTCTGGAGGGGAGAGATCTGATTCATGGTGATTTCCTCGAATATTGGATTTGGTTTTACTGTAACAGACACCTTTTTATAAAATAATCCCTCGCGTGCGAATTATCAAGCTGGAAATATCCGCTTTCGGTACTATATTCCTGATACCATACTATATTCCTGATACCATTGAGGAAAGGAGCCTGATACCGATGAAAGAGAGATCCCGGTTGTTTTTCGCGGTGCTGTTGAGCCTGCCTGTCGTCGTTCTCCCCGGCTGCCGGAGCGCGGCTGTCCCGGAGCGGGAGGAGGAGCGTCCGCTGATCAGTGAAAAGGCCTACAGCGAGGCGTCGATTCTCGCGCAGACCATCGAATTTCTGCACGACAACTACGTGGAGCCCGACCGGGTCAGCTACGAGAAACTGCTGACCTCGGCGCTGCGGGGGATGGTGTCCGACCTCGATCCCTACTCCGGATACGAACCGCCGAAGGAGTTTTCCGCCAACGAAACCAGGCGGACCGGCGAACTGGTCGGCTTCGGCGTCGAGATCGTCAAACAGCGGAATATGCCGCTGCTGGTGGTCAACGTGATGCCCGATTCGCCCGCTGCCGCGGTGGGACTCCGCCCCGGGGACCGGCTGGTCGAGATCGACGGAAAACTCACGCAGAAGCTCGATATGGAGCGTTGTCTCGCCCTCGCCCGGGGGAAGGCGGGCAGCGTGGCGCAGCTCAAGGTGGCCCGGGAGGGCGTGGAGGATCTGCTGCAGCTCTCCGTCAAGCGGGCAAAGGTGATCCGCCCCTCGGTGCCGCCGGACGCGGTGAAGAAGTTCGCCGGTTCGATCGGCTACCTTCGCATCGAGAGCTTCAGCGCCCATACGCCCGCCGAGTTCCGCAAGGCGCTCGCCCGGCTCAAAAAGGAGGGGATCTCCTCGCTGATCATCGATCTGCGCAACAATCCGGGCGGACTGGTCGGGGCGGCGGTGGAGCTCGCTTCGATCTTCCTGCCGGAGAAGAGCGTCATCATCCGCACCTCGCACCGGAAGGCGGCGCTGTCGCAGGAGATCCGGGCGAAGCGGGGCGAGATGCAGGAGCTGGATCTCCCGGTGGTGATTCTCATCAACCCCTTCACCGCCAGCAGTTCGGAGATTTTCTCCGGCTCGCTGCAGGACCATCACCGCGCCCGGCTGATCGGCATGAAGAGCTTCGGCAAGGGGACGCTGCTGCGGGTCATCCCGCTGCCGGACGGCGGCGCGCTCCGCTTCGCCTCCGGGCGCTATGTCACCCCCACCGGACGGGTGATCGAAGGGCGCGGCCTCGAACCGGACAAACTTTCGAAGCTGACGCTGAAGCAGATCTTCACCCTCGCCGGACAGGCGCGGAAATATCCCGGCGTCATCGATCCGAAACAGCCCGGCACGATTCGCGACACCCAGCTCGCCGATGCGGTTGCTCTGCTGACCGCGGAAGAGAAGAAAGCGGAA
>CAZPWP010000007.1:0-14660 GCA_964590295.1 uncultured Victivallis sp. | reverse complement strand
GAGAAGAAGGTGGAAGAGAAGAAGGTGGAAGAGAAGAAGGTGGAAGAGAAGAAGGTGGAAGAGAAGAAGGCGGAAGAGGCGCCCCTCCCCGCTGCACCTGTTCCCGTCGATCAGCCGGCCGAAGCGGCGAAGCAGGGTCACGGCTGTTCGAGGAGCGCTTCGAGTTCGCGGCGTTCTCCGGGCGAGTAGGCGCGGCGGTGCCGTCGCAGTTCGTCGCGGATCCGGTCGCGGACTCCAGGCTCCGCCTCCGTTCCGGCGGCGGCGTCGAACCAGCGGTGGAGCAGTTCGGCGTATTCCGGCGCGGGGGAGCGGTACGGCGTGGCGAAACAGCGTTCTGCCACGGCGGCTGCCGCGGCGGGGGCGTCGCAGTTCTCCAGCTCCATGCGGAACCAGGCGAGCCAGACGGCGGGATGTTCCCGGTCCGGTTCGCGGAGCAGCGCCCGGAAGGCCTCGCGCGCCTCGTCGAAGCGGGCCGCTCCGATCAGGCCGAGGACGGGCGAGAGCAGCGGCGCGGGTTTCTTCAGCCGCCGGGCCGGATAGAAGATGGCGTCGGCGAACCGCTCGGTCACCTCGGGCAGAAACGCCACGGTGAGGAAGATGCCGCTGAAGATGCTCCAGACCATGAACTCCATCCCGGCGGCGAAGACGCCGAATCCGGTGCTCTGCCGGGTCATGTCGGCGAAGGTGCCTATCGCCATGACAGCGGTGAAGAGGCCGCAGGCGCCGCAGATAAACCGTACCATCGAAACTCCTTTCCCGCCGGGCAAGCCCGTTTGCCGAAAAATTCCGGAAGATATGGTAAATTGCCGAAATCGTGCTATATTTAATAAATATAGGATTATATTGCCGCTTTTTCAAATACAGGATAAGGAAATATCATGGGCAAGTATCGTTCAAACACCTGCGGGGAACTTCGCAAGGCCGACGTGGGTCGGCAGGTCCGGCTTTCCGGATGGATTCACAGCGTCCGCGACCACGGCGGCATCATCTTCATCGACCTGCGCGATCACTACGGGATCACCCAGATCGTGATCGATCCGGAGTGCGCCTTCTACCAGGCGCTGGAGCGCTGGCGGGTGGAGACGGTGCTCCGGTTCGACGGCGTCGTCGTCGCCCGCAGCGAGAGCACGGTCAACCCGAAGCTGGCCACCGGCGAAATCGAGGTCAAGGCGACCGACATGGAGGTGCTCGGCGAGGCGGAGGTGATTCCGTTCCTGATCGCCAAGGATGACGGCGCGCCCGAGGCGATGCGGCTCAAGTACCGTTTCCTCGACCTCCGCCGCGAACAGCTGCACCGCAACATCATGCTGCGCAGCAGAGTGATCGCTGAAATGCGGCGCTACATGACCGAGCAGGGGTTCAACGAATTCCAGACGCCGATTCTGACCGCCAGCAGTCCGGAGGGCGCGCGCGACTATCTGGTGCCGTCACGGCTGCATCCGGGCAAGTTCTACGCGCTGCCGCAGGCGCCGCAGCAGTTCAAGCAGCTGCTGATGGTGGCGGGGTTCGACCGCTACTTCCAGATCGCGCCCTGCTTCCGCGACGAGGATGCGCGCGCCGACCGCAGCCCCGGCGAATTCTATCAGATTGACGTCGAGATGAGCTTCGTCGAGCAGGATGACATCTTCGAGGTGATCGAAGGATTGATCGTCGACATCTTCGAGAAGTTCAGCGAGAAGGAGTTCTCTCGCCCGCCGTTCGTGCGGATTCCCTACCGCGAGGCGATGCGCCGCTTCGGTTCGGATAAACCGGACCTGCGCAACCCGCTCGAGATGATCGACGTCACCGGGCTCTTCCGCGACTGCGGCTTCAAGGCGTTCGCCGGGACGGTGGCCTCCGGCGGCGTGGTCCGGGCGATTCGCGCGCCGAAGGTCGCGGGCAGGCCGCGCAAGTTCTTCGACGACATGATTCGTTTCGCGCAGGAGAACGGCGCGAAGGGAATGGCTTACATCATCTGGACCGGCGGAGAGGAGAAGAGCCCGATCGTCAAGTTCCTCGACCGGTCGATTATCGACGGACTGAAGGCGGCGTGCGGCATCGAAGACGGCGACGCCCTCTTCTTCCTCGCCGATGAGGAGAAGACGGTGCAGAAGATCGGCGGAGCGGTGATTCCGGAACTCGGCCGCCGGCTCGACCTGATCGATTCGAACGTGTTCAAATTCTGCTGGATCGTCGACTTCCCGATGTTCGAACTCGACGAGGAGACCGGCGCGACGATCTTCTCGCACAACCCCTTCTCGATGCCGCAGGGCGGCATGAAGGCGCTGGAGCAGAAGAATCCGCTCGACATCCTCGCCTATCAGTACGACATCGTCTGCAACGGCATCGAACTCTCCTCCGGCGCGATCCGGAACCACCAGCCGGAGGTGATGTACAAGGCATTCGAAATCGCCGGCTACGACCGGAGCGTCGTCGATGAGAAGTTCGGCGGCATGATCAACGCCTTCAAGCTCGGCGCGCCGCCGCACGGCGGCATCGCTCCCGGCGTCGACCGCATGGTGATGCTGCTGGCCGATGAGCCGAACATCCGCGAAGTGATCGCCTTCCCGTTCAACCAGCAGGCGCAGGATCTGATGATGAACGCGCCCGCCGAGGTGACGCTCAAACAGCTCCGCGAGCTGCACATCGAAATCAAGCTGCCGAAGAAGCAGGAGAAGCCGCAGGCGTCGGAAGCGCCGCGGAACTGAGGCGCCGATGACGAACGTGACGCTCCGGCTCCGGCGGGTATTCCTCCTGCTGCTCTGCGCCGCGGCGGCCGCCGCGGCGGAGTCGCCGCTGCTTTCGTTCGTCCCGGCGGGCGCCGACTGTCTGGTGTTCGCCGATCTTGTGCAGTTGCGGAGCCGGACCGGATTCGACAAGCTGGTCGAAGAGAGTCCGGCGCTCCGGGAGCAGTTCGACGACTTCGAGGCGCGGTACCGGCTCCGGCTCGACCACTGCTCCGAGCTGCTCTGGGCCGGGGATGGCAAACGGCTGCGCGGCCTGCTGATCCGGACCTCTCTGCCGGAGGCGCAGTTCCGGCAGGGGCTGCGTGAAGGCGGTACCCGCTTTTCCCTGAAAAAATACGGCGCGCGTGAGGTGCTGCTGGTCGAGGCCGGCAGCGATATCGCAAAGGAGCAGATGCGGCTCGCCCTCTGCCGTCTCGCGCCGGAGGTGGTGCTCGCCGCGGAGGAGCTCGGCATCGAGCCTTTCCTCGCCGGACTGAAGCAGGATTCCGGTGCGCGCCGCGCCGCCTTCCGGGTGCCGGAGGGGGCGCCGCTGCTGTGGGGAGCCTGCAATCTGCGGCCGATGCTCTCCGCCGCCGGGAAGAAGGCGGATCCGGTCGCCGGACTCTTTTTTCGCAACGTCCGCCGGATCGTGGGGGAGGTGCGGCTCGCGGGCGACGGCAGGGGCGGCTGGACCTTCCGGATGAACGCCGGATGCGATGATGCGAAATCGGCCTCGATGCTCGCCGTCACTCTGCCCGGATATTTTGCGACGGGGGCGGGGCTCTTCTTCGCCGGGTATCCCCGGCTGGCCGCCGATGTGATCGCGGCGTTCCGCGCTCGGCCGCAGGGGAAAGAGGTGGCGGCGGAACTCGTCGTCAATGAGGCGTTGAGCCGTCGGATCGGGAAGTTTCTGCGGAGCGAAGCCGCCCGGCGGATCATTCCGCCCGATCCGGTTCCTTCCGACCTTCAGCAGCGCCGGGCGAAGTGATGGCAGCGGCGAAGCGCACTGCGGAATGGTGGAAAAAGATTCCGGCCGGATATCCGGTCCGGTTTCTCGCACTCGTGATGCTCGCGGTGGTGGCGGTCGCCTACTTCCGCTGTGACGACCTCCGCGACTGGATGGTCGACGACACCCGGTTCGCCGCGGAGATCCGGGAGGCGGCGCGGACGCACGGCCTCGATCCGGCGCTGGTGCGGGCGGTGGTCTTTCAGGAGAGCCGGTTCGATCCATTCGCCCGCGGAAGCAAGGGAGAGATCGGGCTGATGCAGGTGCTGCCGCGGGGGGCGGTCGCCGACTGGGCGCGCGCGAAGGGGCGTCGGGTGCCGTGCCGTGCCGCGCTGGCCGATCCCCGGCTCAATCTGGAGATCGGCTGCTGGTATCTCGCCGGCGGCATGCGGCGGTGGCGGAGTTACGCGCACGGCACTGAGCTGGCGCTGGCCCGCTACAACGCCGGGGAGAGCCGGGCGGAACGATGGAAGCCTGCCGATCCGGACGGCAAAGTGATTCCGCGGATCACCATCGACAGCACCCGGCACTACGTAAGCCGGATTATGAAACGGTATCGCAACTATCAGGAGAGAACAGAGTGAGACGACGGATTTTCCGACTGCTGCTGCCGCTGCTGCTGCCGCTCTGCGGCGGGGCGGCCGGGACACCGCTGTCGCCGGAGCAGGGCGGCCCCTCGCCGGACGCGGGCTGGCGGAACGATTTCAGCGACCCGGAGAACCTCGAGAGGGAGTGGAAGTTCGACGGATCGCGCTTTCTGGTGCCGCGCACGAAATTCCGGATTGTCGACGAGCCGACGGCGACCGACGGGCGGATCATGGCGGTGGACGCCGACCGTTCCTCCGGGGTGATGCTGGCGGCGCCGTCGCCGGTGGATTTGAAACGGTATCCGGTGATGCGCTGGCGCTGGCGGGTGGTGAAACCGGTCCGGCTCGCGCCGGAGGCGGAGGAGGTGGACGATCAGGCGGTGGTGGTCTACTTCGGCGACGGTACGCTGATCCGGCAGAAGAGCGTCGGGTACCGCTGGGAGTGCAACACGCCGATCGGCTGGTCGGCCCTGCTCAAATACGCCGCGGGAATGATGACGGTGAAGGCGTTCTGCGTGCGGAACCGGACCTCCCCCGTCGGCGAATGGATCACCGAGGAGCACGACGTGGTCGCCGATTTCAAGGCGGCCTACGGGCGCGACCCGAACGGTTATTTCATCATCAGCGTCGGCGCGAACAGTCAGTACTCCGGCTCGACCACGCGGGCCGAGATCGATTTCATTGAATTCATCCCCCGCCGGTCGAAACGCCGCGCCGACGGGACGGATGGTGCCGCAAAAAGGGCGTTCGCCGGCGGAAAAGGAGGCGCCGATGGCGAAAATGTGGAATAATTTGCGCTTTTTTAAGGATTTACACTTGCCAAAACGGCAAAATGCGATTATTTTAATTATTCTCATGGTGTGTGCCTTCGGGGGCACGTGTGTCTATGGGAGTGGTCCGGACTGCGGTTCGGAACCCGGTGTGACGGTCGCGATCAAGCCGACGGATGCTCATCGGCTGCGGGAGTTGAACCGTTTGCGCGGGGAGCTGGCTGCCGCGGCCGAAAGGGTCAGACGCCTGGAGCTCGAAAACGAGTCGTTGCGGGAAAGCCGGGCGGATCTGCGGACCGAGTTGATTGAAATCAAGGAAAAATTCAACAGGCAGAATGAGAGTCTGCGCCAGTTGCGGCTGTGGCTGGCCGGCGTCCCGGCGGAGGGGGCAGTGCGAAAAACCGGTCGGCGGGAAGAACAGCTCGTCGGAGTGCTGGCGGAACTCTCGAAAAGCGGCGGCGAACTCGCCCTCGACGCCGTGACATTCTGCGACCTTGTGCGTGCTCTCCTGCGTGAAGTGCCGATCGGGAAGGTTCGGCAGGCGGAGATCCGACTCAAACTGGACTCCCTCGCCCGGAGCGCGCGAAGGTTTATCGCCCTGACGGGGCCGGAGACGGCTGCGGAAAAAGGGGCCGACCCGCTGCGAACGTGTCGGATCCTGGCAGTCGATTCGGAACTGTCGATTGTGGTGCTGTCGGTAGGTTCGGCGAAAGGCGTTTTCACCGGAATGATCTACCGGGTCGGGAAGGACAGACCGGTTCAGCTCAGAGTGGTCGCGGTGCGGCCATACGTCGCGGCGGCTGAAGTGGTCAAAGGCGGCATCGGCGACCTTGCTCCGGGGATGGAGGCCGTGGCGGGAGAAACCAGAGAGGCGGCGGATGCGCAGAGCACCGCGGTCTCGAACAAGAAACAACAAAAGTGAAGAAGCCAGACTATGGAAGTTAGAGCTTTGACAAGGAATGTGCGGATATCGCCGGAAAAGGCGCGGCATCTGTCGCGGCTGATCCAAGGCAAGTCCGCAGTTGAAGCGCTCGCGATCGTCGAACTGAGCCCACGCAAGGCGGCCGGTCTGCTCGGCGACACGCTGCGCTCGGCCGTGGCCAATGCTGAAAACAACTGCGACCTGAACCGGAAGGAGCTCGTGGTGAAGGCCGCGCTGGTCAGCCCCGGTCCGATCATCAAGCGTTTTCGCGCGAAGGCCCGCGGTTCGGCCGGCCGGATCCGGAAGCGGACCAGCCATCTGGAAGTTATTTTGACGGATATGAACTAGAATAGGGGATGGAATTGTGGGACAGAAAGTTAATCCGATTGGATTGAGAACGGCTCTGACCAAGAATTGGGAATCCCGCTGGTTTGCCGACAAGAAGACGCATGGCCGGACGCTGTTCGGTGAGTGGCTCCACGAAGATCTTGCGATCCGCAAGTTCATCAAGGAGAAGTTTGCGCAGGCGGCGATCGCCCGGATTCAGATTGAGCGTTTTGCGAATCGCGTGCGTGTGACGGTTTTTTCGGCCCGTCCGGGTGTGCTGATCGGCAAGAAGGGCGCCGAGCTTGACTCGCTCAAGTCCGAGGTTGCCAGGCTGGCCGCGGGCAAGGAGGTCTTTATCGAGATCTCCGAGATCCGCCGCGCCGAGACCAACGCGCAGCTGGTGGCGGAGAACATCGCCCAGCAGCTGGAGCGCCGGATCGGTTTCCGCCGTGCGATGAAGCGTGCCATCCAGACTGCGATGGACATGGGCGCCGACGGGATCAAGATCAACTGCGCCGGCCGTCTCGGCGGTGCGGAACTCGCCCGTGAGGAACAGTACAAGGAGGGCCGTGTGCCGCTGCATACGCTGAAGGCGAACATCGACTACGGATTCACGGAGGCGAGCACGACGGCCGGTAAGATCGGCGTCAAGGTTTGGATTTGTCACAAAGACTCTACGGAGGAACAAGATTATGCCGTTAATGCCAAAAAGAGTAAAGTACAGAAAGGTTCAGCGCGGAAGTAACGCCGGACTTGCCGCTTCCAACAACAAGCTGGATTTCGGCGATTACGCGTTGCAGGCGCTGACCCGCGGGTACGTTACCAATAATCAGATTGAAGCCGCCCGTGTTGCGATCAACCGTCATCTGAAGCGTCGCGGCAAGGTGTGGATCCGCATGTTCCCCTTCCGCTCCTTCACCAAGAAGCCGCTGGAAGTCCGTATGGGCAAGGGAAAGGGCGCGGTCGAGGGCTGGGTTGCCCCGGTGCTTCCCGGCCGTGTGCTTTTCGAGGTTTCCGGGTGCAGCGAGGCGGTTGCGAAGGAAGCCATGAGTCGTGCTGCGAACAAGCTCTGCTTGCGCTGCAAATTCCTGTCGCGGGAAGGGTGATGCGATGAAGACGAAGGAAATCCGTGAATTGACCGATGCCGAGCTGGCGACCAAGGTTGCCGATCTGCAGCGTGAGAAGTTGAACCTCAAGATTCAGTCCCGTACCGGCCAGCTCGAGAAGACCGCCAGGGTCCGCGAGATCCGTCGCGACATCGCGCGCCTCTACACCGAGCAGACTGCCAGGGCCGCCAAAGCCGAGGTGAAGTGATGAGTGAAGCGAAAGTTGAAGTCCGGGGACACCGGAAGGAACGTGTCGGCGTGGTTGTGAGCAACGTTCAGGACAAGACCATCGTGGTCAAAGTTGACCGTCGCACGCCGCATCCGTTGTATCAGAAGATCGTCAAGGTCAGTAAGAAGTTCACCGCTCACGACGAGAAGAACGAGGCGAAGAAGGGCGATTTCGTCCGGATCGCCGAGACCCGTCCGCTGAGCCGCACGAAGTGCTGGCGGCTGATCGAAATCATCCGCCCGGCGGTGCAGGAATAACACCTTCAGGAGAAACGAATCATGATTCAGATGCAGAGTATTCTGGAGGTCGCCGACAATTCCGGAGCCAGGAAGGTGCTGACCATCACGGTTCTGGGGCAGGGCAAGAAGATCGCACACATCGGCGACATCATCAGCTGTGCCGTTGAGGAGGCGATTCCGGACGGTTCGGTGAAGAAGGGCCAGGTCGTGAAGGCGGTGGTGGTCCGCACGGCGGCGAAGATCCGTCGTCCGGATGGTTCCTACCTGCGGTTCGACGACAACGCCGCGGTTCTGATCGACAAGGACAAGAATCCCATCGGGACCCGTATTTTCGGACCGGTGGCGCGTGAATTGCGCGAGAAGGACTTCATGAAGATCATCTCGCTGGCGCCGGAGGTGCTGTAATTATGAAATACCATGTCAAAAAAGGCGACAAGGTGCTGGTGAATTCCGGCAGCTACAAGGGCGGGGAGGCCACGATCAAGGCGGTCATTACCAAGAATGACCGGGTGGTGCTCGAGTTCACGTCGAAGAAAGATCGCGCGATCGGCAAGCGGACGATCAAAAAGAGCAGGCGCAATCCGAACGGCGGACTGATCGAGCGTTCGGTATCGGTGCATGTTTCGAACGTCACTCCCGTTGCCGCGGAAAAGACGGAGTAAAGTAAAATGCCTGATATGAAGAAAAAATATATGGACGAAGTCCGCAAGGCGCTCCAGGCCAAACTCGGCCTCAAGAACGTCATGCAGATTCCGAAGCTGGAGAAGATCGTGGTCTCCACCGGCATCGGGACCAGCGCGGAACGCGATGCTTTCACCGAGGCGAAGAAGCACCTCGGCGCGATGACCGGTCAGCAGCCGGTGATCACCAAGGCGCGCAAGAACGTTTCGAACTTCAAGCTGCGCGTGGGCATGCCGGTCGGCGTGATGGTCACGCTGCGCGGCAGCCGGATGTATGAATTCCTCGACCGCTTCGTGCACAATGCGCTGCCGCGCGTGCGCGACTTCCGCGGGATTCCGAAGAACGGTTTCGACGGTGTGGGCAACTACAACCTCGGAATCAGCGACGTGTCGGTCTTCACCGAAGTCGACGCCGACAAGCTGAAGTATCCGCTCGGGGTGAACGTCACGATCGTGACGACCGCGAAGGATGACGAGTCGGCCCGCGAACTTCTGAAGATGATGGAAGTTCCGTTCGAGGAATAAGGAAAGGGATTGCATCATGGCAAAACTCAGTTTGATGGTGAAGGCCGAACGCGGCAGCAAGTTCCCGGTGCGCAACTACACCCGCTGCAAGGCGTGCGGGCGTCCGCGTGCGTACATCGGCAAGTTCCAGCTCTGCCGTATCTGTTTCCGTGAACTGGCCTCGAAAGGGCAGATTCCGGGTGTGACCAAGGCGAGCTGGTAAGGAAGGGAGCGAAAAAATGAGTATGCAAGATCCGATTGCCGATATGCTCACCCGGATCCGCAACGCGGGGGCGGCGGGGCTGAAGCAGGTTGCGATGCCCGGTTCGCGTGAGAAGGCGGCGATTGCCGCGGTTCTCAAGTCGGAGGGGTATGTGAAGGATTTCGCGGTGGCCGAGGACGGTGCGAAGCGCCGGCTGGTCATTGAGCTCAAGGTGCATTCCGGCAGCCGGGAGATTCCCCGAGTCCGCAACGGTCTGGGCACGGTGGTGCTGACCACGCCGAAGGGGATCATGAGCGGTCGTCAGGCGGCGAAGGAAAACGTCGGCGGCGAAATTCTCTGCTACGTCTGGTAACACTAAGAGTTAGGAACGATTCAATATGTCTCGTATAGGCAAGAAACCGATCGACATTCCTTCCGGTGTGAAGGTGAGTGTCGAGGGCGCCGAAGTGAAGGTGGAGGGCAGGAGCACGCTTGCGATGCCGCTTCCGCCGCACGTGTCGGTTGAAATCAAGGACGGCAAGGTCTACGTCCAGCAGGCCTCCGACGACCGTCGCGCGAATGCGATGCACGGATTGACCCGGAGCCTGATCCAGAACATGGTGACCGGCGTGACCGCCGGGTTCCGCAAGGAGCTGGCGATTGTCGGTGTCGGTTACAAGGCGCAGCTGACCGGTTCGAAGCTGACGCTGTCGCTCGGGTATTCGCATCCGATTGTGTTCGAGGTGCCGCAGGGTGTGAAGCTCACGGTCACTCCGGACAACAAGATGGTCATCGAAGGCTGCGACAAGCAGCTGGTCGGTGAGATCGCGGCCCGGATCCGCAGGTTCCGGCCGCCGGAACCCTACAAGGGCAAGGGCATTCGTTATGTCGACGAGCGCATCGTTCTCAAGGAAGGCAAGTCCGTGGGTTGATCCCGGAGCTTAAGGAGCTGGTAAAATGGCTGTTATCAATCGGAAAGCACAACGTGTGCGCCGCCACGTCCGGATTCGCAAAAAGGTGTCCGGCACGGCGGAGCGCCCGAGATTCTGCGTCAGTGTCACGACCAATCACATCTACTGTCAGTTCATCGACGATGTGAGCGGGCGCACGCTGGCGAGCACTTCGAGCCTGGATGCGAAATTCAAGGCCGAAAACGCCCGTCCGAACATGGCGGGAGCGGCGCTGCTGGGGAAACTCGCGGCGGAGGCGGCTAAGGCGGTCAATGTTACGGAAGTGGTCTTCGACCGGTCTGGCTACAAGTACCACGGCCGCGTGAAGGCGATCGCCGAGACGGCCCGCGAAAACGGACTCAAGTTCTAAGGGAGCGATCCATGGCTAAACGTGAAAATTTCAATGAGCCGGTGCAGAGCGAATTTGACGAGAGCGTCATTTCGATCAACCGGAGTGCCAAAGTGGTCAAGGGCGGCAAGAACTTCAGTTTCGGCGCGCTGGTTGTGGTCGGCGACCGCAACGGCCGGGTCGGTTACGGCTACGGCAAGGCGAACGAAGTTTCCGACGCCATCCGCAAGGGCGGCGAGGCGGCCCGCCGGAGCCTGATGAAGGTTCCGATGCACGGGGATACGCTGCCGCACGAGATCGAAGTGAAGTTCGGCGGGGCGCGTGTCCTGCTGCGTCCGGCCAGCTCCGGTACCGGCCTTATCGCCGGCGGCGCGGTGCGGGCGATCCTCGAGCTCGCCGGCGTCAAGGACGTGCTGGCGAAGTCGCTCGGCGCGGCCAACGCGGCCAACGTGGCGAAGGCGACCTTCAAGGCTCTTTCGCAGCTCTCGACCCGCGAAGAGGTCTACGAGCGTCGCGGTCTTGAACTGCCGAAGGCTGCTCCGGCTGCGGAAACCAACTAATCAACGAATGGGAATACCTGGATTATGAAACTGCATGAACTCAGTCCGAACCCCGGTTCCCGGCAGCGGCGCAAGCGCGTCGGTCGCGGGGACAGTTCCGGTCTCGGCAAGACCGCCGGGCGCGGTGAGAAGGGGCAGAAGTCCCGTACCGGTTCGAAGGTCCGTCCCTTCTTCGAGGGCGGTCAGATTCCGCTGTTCCGGCGGCTGCCGAAGCGCGGCTTCAACCACCCGCAGCACATCGACTACGCGCTGGTCAACCTGAACATTCTGGAAGACAACTTTGCCGCGGGTGACGTCGTCGACGCCGAATCGCTGCGTGCGAAGAAGCTTCTCGGCAAGGCCGAGAAGATGATCAAGATCCTTGCCAACGGCGAGCTGACCAAGGCTCTCACCGTCAAGGCCGAGAAGTTCTCGGCGGCGGCGAAGGCCAAGATCGAGGCCGTCGGCGGGAAGGTCGAAGTGGTCGAGTAACACCGGGAGAAACGGGTAGAAAATGTTGACGGCATTTCTGAATACGCTGAAAGTCAAGGAGCTGCGCAATCGCCTGCTCTTCACGGCACTGATTATCGTGCTGGTGCGGTTTGCGAGCAACATCCCGTGTCCCGGAGTCGATCCGGCGGCGCTGGAGAAATTCATCACTGAAGTTACCGCCAACAGTCCCGGCAGTGGATTCATGGCATTGATCGACCTCTTCTCGGGCGGTGCGCTCGCGCACTTCGCCCTGGGAGCGCTGGGGATCATGCCGTACATCACCGCCTCGATCATCATTCAGCTTCTGGTCCCCGTGCTGCCGCAGCTTGAGAAGATGCAGCGTGAAGGCGAGACGGGGCGCCAGAAGATCAGTCAGTATACCCGTTATCTCACGATCATCGTCTGCGTGGTGCAGGGGGCGATGGTGGCGGTCGCGATGATCAACCCGAGCAAGCTCGGGCTGCCGAATCCGAGTGAACCGCTTTTCATCGGCTCCAGGGCGGTGTTCATTCCGATCACTGTGCTGGTGATCACCTGTACGACGATGGTGTTCACCTGGCTCGGCGAGCAGATCACCGAGCGGGGCATCGGCAACGGTGTTTCGCTGATCATCACGATCAACATCGTTTCGCGGCTGCCGCATTCGGTGATCGAACTCATCGACATGGCGATCAAGGGGCAGACGCCGGACGGCGGAACCTTCCGGCCGGTCCAGCTTCTGCTGCTGCTCGCGGTCTTCTGCGGTGTCACCGCGGCGACGATCCTGCTGTCGCAGGGGTACCGCCGGGTGCCGATTCAGATGGTCCGCAAGACGGTGGGCAAACAGATGATGGGCGGCTCGACCTACATGCCGCTCAAGGTCAACTTCGCCAACGTCATGCCGATCATCTTCGCCGGAGCGCTGCTGATGCTGCCGGAATATCTCTTCCAGTACATGGCTGCGCGCGGCGACGCCAGTCCGATCTGGCTGAAGCTGGCGATGTTCTTCCGCCAGGACGGCGCGGGCTACATGGTCACCTACGGACTGCTGATTCTCGCCTTCAGTTTCTTCTGGGTGGCGAACCAGTTCAATCCGATTCAGATCGCCGACAATCTCAAGAAGGAGGGGGCCTACATCCCCGGCATCAGCCCCGGCCCGCCGACGGCTGACTTCCTCGACACGGCGATGACCCGGGTGACGGCGGGCGGTGCGGTTTTTCTGCTGGCGCTGGCGCTCTTCCCGATGTTCCTCTACAACAGTTTCCGGATTCCGTTCATGGTGGCGCAGTTCTTCGGCGGCACCAGTCTGCTGATCATGGTCGGCGTGGTGCTCGACACGATGAGCCAGCTGGAGTCCCATCTGACCATGCGTCATTACGAGGGATTCCTCAAGAGCGGACGGCTGCGGAGTCGCGGCGGCAACTGACGCGCTGTTGGTCTTTGTTCGAACTTGTCGGACCGGTCCGGCTGGGCGTCCAGTCGAAACCGGTCCGTTTTCATTCAAGCGGAATACTATGAGCAATGTAATTGCAATCGACGGCCCGGCGGCGTCCGGCAAGAGCACGATCGCGAAACGTCTCGCGGAGCGTTTCGGGATCGCCTGCGTCAACACCGGCAGCCTCTACCGGGCGGTGGCGCTGGCCGCGGTGCGGGCGGGGAGGCAGCTTGAGGCGCTGCCGGAATCCTTTCTCGCCTCGCTGAAACTGGAGTACTGCAGGGATGAATCCGGGCGGTACGAGCTCAAGCTGAACGGCGCCTTTCCCGGCGCCGCGCTGCGGACTGCGGAGATCGCCGACGGCGCGAGCCTGGTGGCGACTCAGCCGGCGGTGCGGAATTACCTGCTGGATGTCCAGCGCGCCTTCGCCGGAGCGCAGAGGATCGTCATGGAGGGGCGGGATATCGGAACGGTGATTTTCCCCGATGCGGAATTTAAATTTTTCGTGACCGCCACTCCGGAGGAGCGGGCGCGCCGTCGCCTCGCCCAGACCGGAGAGGTCGCCGACGGTGCGACGCTGGCGGAGGTGGCGCGGGCCATTGCGGAACGGGACCGACAGGACTCCACCCGCGCGGTGGCTCCGCTGCGCCCGGCGCCGGATGCGGAAGTGATCGATACCACCGGCCTGACGATCGACGAAAACGTCGACCGGATTGCTGCGAAAATCGAAGCGAAAAGCAGGAGATGAGGGAACATGTATCACGAGATGCAATATCGGGTGCCCTACGCGGATACCGACCAGATGGGAGTGGTGTATTACGCGAATTACCTGGAATATTTCGAGCGCAGCCGCACGGAAATGCTTCGTGCGGTCGGACTGCCCTACAGTGAACTGGAGAAGCAGAACATCTTCCTGCCGGTATCGGAGGCGTACTGCCGGTATCTGGCTCCGGCGCGCTACGATGATCTTCTGACCTTCCGTTCCCGGGTGAGTGAGATCAAGGGGGTTCGCATGCGGGTGGAGTCCGAGGTGCGCCGTGGTGACGAACTGCTGGTTGCCGGCCATGTGGTGCTGGTCTGCGTCAATGCCGACCGCAAGGTGGTGCGCATGAGCCGGTCTCTGATCGACGTCTGTCAAAGTTTTCTACAAGCTCCGGAGAGTGCAGAATGAGTGAATTTGTTGATTTTTCGCAATTGTATCCGATGAAGTTCGCCCCGATTTACCAGGCGCGGATGTGGGGCGGCACTCAGATGACGGAAGTGCTCGGCCGCGAGGTGCCGGTGTCGGAGGAGCCGATCGGAGAGTCGTGGGAACTGGTGGACCGTGCCGATGAGCAGAGCATTCTGCTCAACGGCACGCTTGCCGGGAAGAGCCTGCATGAACTGCTCGCCCACTACGGTCGGGAGCTGGTCGGGCGGAAGGCGAAGTCCACCGATCGTTTCCCGCTGCTGGTCAAGCTGATCGACGCGGGGGATCGCCTGTCGCTGCAGGTCCATCCCGATGAGGAGGCCTGCCGGGAGATCGGCAACGGCGCGGAACCGAAAACGGAAATGTGGTATGTCATCGCAGCCCGGAAAGGGGCTCAGATTCTCGCCGGTCTCTCCGGGCGGGCCACCCGGCAGCAGCTGGTGAGCCGGC
>CAZPWP010000006.1:0-18820 GCA_964590295.1 uncultured Victivallis sp. | reverse complement strand
GATGGATTCCTTCGAACACGCCGAAGTCTCCCGGGAGGGGCTCCAATGAGACCGCTTCTCGCCGCCCTCTCGGTGCTCTCGGTCCTGCCGCTCGGGAAATTCGCGGCGACGGAAGAGGATCTGAAGCGCGCCCTGCCCTTCTTCCCGGTCGCGGGGCTCCTCTTCGGCGCCATCGGCTGGGGCGTCGCCGCCCTCCTCTCGTTCCGCGCCCCCCCCGCGATCACCGCCGTGCTCTGCACCGTCCTGTCGGAGGTGCTGACCAAGGGGTTCCACCTCGACGGACTCGCCGACACCGCGGACGGCTTCCTCTCCGGACGCACCCGGGAGCGCAAGCTCGAAATCATGCACGACAGCCGGATCGGCTCGATGGGAGTCGCCGCCGTCTTCGCCCTGCTCGGCCTCAAAGCCGCCGCCTGTTTCTCGCTCCCGCCGGAGCTTCTGCCCGCCGCCTTCGGCCTCTCGCTCCTCGCCGGACGCTGCGGACTGCTCTATCACATCGCCTCCAGCCGTTACGCCCGCCCCGATGGGCTCGGCGGCCTCTGGTTTCAGGTTAATGCGTATCCCGCCCTCGTGCCGGGAACGCTCCTCCCCGTCGCGGCTGGATGGCTCCTCTTCGGACTGGCCGGGGTGGAAGCCGTTCTCCTCGTGTTGCTCTGCGCCGTGCTCTGGAGTCTCGTGACGAAACGAGTGATCGGCGGCGCGACCGGTGACACCATCGGCTGCTGCGAGGAGTGCTCGGAGCTCCTGCTGCTTTTGCTGCTGACATTCGTTCCCGCCCTCTGACCGAAAAGAGTTCCGGTTACGATTTATCGAAGGAATTTTTCAAAAAAGAGGTGGATTTTTTCCCGACTTCCTGTATATTGAGGAGAAAAGGAATCGACATACGTGAACAACATTCTGCAGCACTTCCGCTCCTCCGGCGCGGGGAAAATTCCTTCTCCGGCGCATTCCCGCCGGAGCGCCTGCTGCCGCACTCACACCGGCGGGAACCGGCAGCACCATGACTGAACCGGACGGACTCAAACACTCCTTCGCCCCCGTCGTCCGGTCCAACGCGCGCTTTCTGCTCCTCGGCTCGCTCCCCGGCGAGGAGTCGCTGCGTCAGGCGCAGTACTACGCCCACAAACGCAACGCTTTCTGGCGGATCATGGGCGAATTGTGGAACTTCGATCCGGCGCGCCCCTACCCCGAACGGCTCGAAGCCCTGATGCGGCACCATATCGCCCTCTGGGATGTGGCCGGTTCCGGATTCCGCCCCGGCAGTCTCGACAGCAACCTCAGGCTCGAACAGCCCAACGACATCCCGGCCCTGCTCGACCGCTGCCCCGCCATCCGCCGGATCGGTTGCAACGGCGGACGCGCCTTCGAACTTCTGCGGCGCAATTTCCCGGAGCTCTTCCGGAACAGGGCGTATGAGATCATCCGCCTGCCATCGACCAGTCCGGCGGCGGCGCTCTACCCGTATGAAACCAAACGCGAAGCCTTTCGCAGCTTCTTCTCCGGAGGTGCGGCACAATGAGTTTCCATCTCTACACCGGCAACAAGCTCGAACGGCTGGCGGAGCTCTACTGCCGCACCGTCTTCGACCATCCTCCCGCCGATCCCTTCACGCCGGAAACCATCGTCATCCAGACCCGGGGCATGGCCGTCTGGCTGACCCAGTTCCTCGCCGCGGACAGCGGCATCGCCGCCAATCTCGATCTGCCTTATCTGGAAAATTTCGTCCGCAACACCATGCTCCAGAGCTTTGATCCGGTGACGGCGGCGGCGTTCCGGCGCGACAGCGAACTCTTCTCGCAGGAGGTGATGGCATGGCGACTCGCCGCCCTGCTCGAGGACAATGCCGGCCGCGTCCCCGAACTCGCCCGCTACCTGACCGGCGACGCCAGAAAACTTCTCCAGCTCGCCGACAAGATCGCCGCGCTGTTCGACCAGTATCAGGTCTACCGTCAGGAGGAGCTGCTCCGCTGGGCCGCGGGCGAACAGGGCGCCGAACGCCATCTGTGGCAGCGGGATCTTTACCTCGCTCTGCGCGAAGGCGGTGCGGAAGGGCGCGAATTCTATTTTCAGAAATTCTTTCAGCTCCAGCAGCTCGGCGACCGGGTTCCGGCGCGGATCAGCGTCTTCGGCGCCGGAGCGATGCCGCCGATCTATCTCGGGTTCTTCCAGCAGCTCTCCCGGTTCCGCGAAGTGAACTTCTTCTACCTCAACCCCTGCCGGGAATACTGGGGGGAGCGCCCCCGCCGAGTTTCCGATGCGGAGTTCAATCAGAATTCCCTGCTCGCCTCTTTCGGGCGGCAGGGACGAGAATTCTTCAACCGCGTCATCGAAATCCATGAACAGTGCCGCACCGAGGAGAAGAGTGTGTTTGAGGAATATGTGCCCGGCGGCGAAAACGGTCCGGAGTACACCGGCTACACGATGCTCACCGCGCTGCAGGAGGATATCCTCTCGCTGCGGCTCCGGCGGCCGGACGGCGACGGATTTCTGGTCGGCCGCCCGCTGGAGATTCCTCCGGGCGACCGTTCGATCCGGGTGTTCAACTGCCACGGCATCCGGCGCGAAGTGGAGGTGCTCCACGATCAGCTGCTCACACTGATGAACGGCGCACTCGACGACGCTCCGCCCCAGCCACGCGAAATCATCGTCATGGCGCCGGATATCAACAAGTATGAACCCTATATCCGCGCGGTCTTCGATCTGGGGGATCTGGCGGGCGCCTACACCATTTCCGACCGCAGCCTCCGCTCTTCCGGGCAGATCGCCGACATCTTCCTCCGGCTGCTCGACCTGCCGGAGGAACGGTTCGAAGCGTCACGGGTGATCTCCCTGCTGGATCTGCCCGCTCTCCGGGCCCGTTTCCACATTCCGGAGGAGGCGCTCGAAACCATCTCCCGCTGGGTCCGGCGCGCCGCAATCCGCTGGGGATTCGACGCCGCCTCTCACCGGAAATTCTGCGGCGTCCCCTTCGAGGAGTTCTCCTGGAGCCAGGGGCTCGACCGGCTGCTGCTCGCCTTCGCAATGGCCGAAACCCCCGATTCGGATCTCGCAGAAGGGCTCTCCAGACTCGACTCCGTTCCGGAAGGAGAAGCCGAACTGCTCGGCAACTTCATCAGTTTCATCCGCCGCCTGGCCGCCCTCGGGCCGGAACTGGACCGTCCCGCCCCACCCGCCGAATGGCAGGAGAGATTCCTCCGCGTGCTCGACAGCTTCTTCCTCTCCAGCCGGGAGACGGCGGCGGAGTTCGCGGCGCTGCGCACCAGTTTTGCCGCCTTCGCGGAAAACGCCGCGAAAGCCGGTTACGAGCGGCCGATTCCACGCGAAGCCGCCGCGGACCGCCTCGGCTCCTCCCTCGAAGAACCGCTTCAGGGGACCAGCTTCCTGCGCGGCAAAATCACCTTCTGTTCGCTGGTGCCGATGCGGAGCATTCCGATGGAGGTGGTCGCCATCCTCGGCCTCAAAGAGGGGGAGTTCCCCCGGCGGGAAAACAACTTCTGCTTCAACGTGCTGGCAACCCCGCATCCGGGCGACCGCTCCCGCACGGCGGAGGACCGCTACCTCTTCCTCGAAGCGATCCTCTCCGCCCGCCGCAACCTGCTGCTCTTCTATCAGGGACAAAGCCTCAAGGACGGCTCCGAGCTGCCGCCCGCGGTTCCGCTGACCGAATTCCTCAACTGCATGCAGCAGAGTTTCCCCGGATTCAAGGTGAGCAAAACCAGACTGCAGAAATTCCACCCAGATGCGTTCAGGGAGGGAAACGATCTGGACCTGCGCTCCTACTCCAGCGAAAACTGCAAGGCGGCCGCCGCTCTTCAGCTCTCCTCCGACACTCCGTCGGACGGAGCGGACCACCGCCCCGTTCCGCTGCCTCCGGAACCGCTGCCGGAATCGATCTCGCTCCATGACTTTGAGCAGATGTTCATCAACCCCTGCAAATGGTTTCTGAAGAACCGGGCGAACACCCTCTTTCCGGACAGGGAGCTGACGCTGGAGGATGAAGAACCGCTTGAGCTCGACGGATTCGAACAATACCAGCTCCGCGAAACGGTCTCCCGCGCCCTGCTCCGCCAGGAAGAGCCGGAAAAACTGCGGAGGATCCTGCTCCGCAACGGCGAACTGCCGCTGGGAGAGGTCGGGAACCAGCTCTTCCGCCGCACCTGGGAAACGATGCGCAACTGCCCTCCCATCTGGCGGGAGGAACGTGTACCCGGTCCGGACCGGCGCATCCTCATCGATCTATCGATCGGCGCCACCCGACTGGTCGGCATGGCCGACGGCGACGCGGCCCGTCGAGAACAGTGGTTCCGCACCAGCGCCGGAATGACCTGGAAAAATCTGGTCAGCATGCACTTGCGGCACCTCCTGCTCAACGTGCTCTTCCCGGAGGGAGCGACCTCTTACGGCCTCTTCTTCGACAAGGGGAATTTCCAGGAGAAAACCCTGCCTCCCCATCCCGCCGGAGAGGCGGAGGAGAAGCTGCTGCATCTCCTCGAATATTTCCGGGAGGGAATGAGCCGCCCGCTGCCGATCTTCGGAAAAGCCTCCCCGGCATACGTGAAAAACCAGGGTAATGACGCAGAGAAAAAACTCGCCGCGCTCAAAGAGTTCCGCCATGCAAAATCAGACGTCTCCCACGGTGACCTCGACGATCCGGCCATCGCCCTCTGTTTCCGGGAGGAGGACTTCAACAACCCGGCGTTCTTCACCGAATTTGCCCATCTGGCGGAAACGCTCACGCCGCCGCTGAACTGAAGAGGAGAAGCCATGAGTACCGGCACCACCCCAAAATCGAACAGCTCCTCGCTCGACTGGCCGCTCGACGGAATCAATCTCGTCGAAGCCGCCGCCGGCACCGGAAAAACCTACAACATCGAAACTCTCGTTCTGCGGCTCCTCCTGGAACGGCAGCTGCCGATCACCTCGCTCCTGGTGGTGACCTTCACCGAGGCCTCCGCGGCGGAGCTGCGCACCCGCCTCCGGAAGTTGCTGCTCAACTGTTTCGATGTTATCGCCAACAACCAGCCATGCCGGGATGACCGGATTCCGCATCTGCTCGCACGCGTTGAGACAGCCGGCCTCAAACCGCTGCCGCTGATCCGCCGGGCTCTGACCGACTTCGACGACGCGGTCATCAGCACCATCCACGGCTTCTGCGCGCGCGTCCTCAATGAGAACGCATTCGAAAGCGGCGTCCGGTTCCACAGCAATGTGGAGAGTGACTGCGACGCCCTGATCCGGCAGTGCGCGCTGGATTTCTACCGGAAAAACTTCTACCATCCGAAACACGCCGCCCTCGTGACCACGCTCGGCAAAAATCTCAAACTCACGCTCAAGTCGCTCGAGCAGATTGCCGGTCACCGGCTCAAACGCGAGTACCTCACCTACAGCTCCGTCGTTCCGCTGCGGGAAGGCGAAACACTCGAAGAACTGCTTGACGAACTCGTCCGGCTGTTCAACGATGTACGGTCGCTCCCGGAACAGCTGCCGGTGGAGAGCTGTACAGAGTTCCTGAACAAACCGTTCCGCGTGGAGGATTTTACCGAGTACAACAGGATTCTGGCCGCCTTCCGGCAGACCGGGGAGATATCTCCCCGACTGCTGGAAATCATTTTGATTTTCCGGCGGGATTCGATCGAAGAAAAGCTGAAAAAACGCGGAGGACAACCCGACCGGCTCGCCGCCGCCCTCGATACGCCGGAAATGCGCAAGCTCGATGAACTTGCCCGGACAATCCAGCGCTTCAAAACGCTCTTCCTTCAGACGGGCGCAGAGTTCGCCGCCCGCCGGGTCGAAGAGCTCAAACGGGAACACAACACGATCACCTTCGACGACATGCCGCGCCTGGTCCGCGAGGCGCTCGAAGAGCCCGGCAGTCCGCTGCTCCGGCAGCTTCGGGCAAAGTTCACCGCCGGAATCATCGATGAATTTCAGGATACCGATCCGCTGCAGTACCGCATCTTCCAGAAGCTCTTCATCAAGGCCGAACCGCAGAAAACCCTCTTTCTGGTCGGCGATCCCCGGCAAGCAATCTACTTCTTCCGCGGCGGCGATCTGCAGACCTATCTGCGTGCCCGCGAGGATGTCGCACCGAATCGGGTCTATTCCCTCGATACCAACTACCGCTCCAGCCCCGGCATGATCCGGGCGGTCAACTGCATCTTCGGGAAGGTTCACAACGCCCCCTTCGCCGTCGCCCCCGAACTGCTGACGCTGCCGGAAATCCACGCGCCGGGCGAGCAAGAGGAAAATCCGGAACTCCTCTCTCCGCTCCGCATCTGCCGCGCCCCGGAGCTCAATGCGGAAAACTGGCCGAAATACTGCGCCGAAGCGGCGGTAAGACTGCTCAACGATCCGGCAGTGACCATCCCCGATCCGGAAATGGAGAAGGAAAAACGTCAGCTCCTCCCCGCGGATATCGCAATTCTCATCCGAAACAGGTTCGAAGCGGCCGCCATCACCCTGGCCCTCCGGAATCGGGGCATTCCCTGCGTATTCACCCGCAGCAGTTCCATCTACAGTTCGCAGGAGGCAAAGGAGCTTCTGACCTTTCTGCAGGGCGTTGCCGACGCGGGCAATCCGCGCCTCTTCATGAACGCGCTCTCCACGCCGCTCGGCGGCTGCTCCGTCTCCCGGCTGGTCAAGATCAACCAGCCGGAGGGGGAAGGACAGCGGCTCGAACTGCAGAAAAAATTCCGGGAACTGGCGGACTGCTGGTGTCGGGAATCCTTTCTCAAAATGTTCAACGACTTGCTCCGGAACTTCAACGTCGCGCAGCGGCTGCTCGCCCGCGCCGGCGGGGAACGGCAGATCTCCAACTTTCTGCAGCTGGGCGATCTGCTCCAGCAGGAGAGTTTCCGACGCGGTCTCGGCATGAACGCTCTCCTGCGCTTTCTCGCGGGGAAAATTGCCGATCCAGGCGAAAAACAACCGCCCGACGAGGAGCTGCAGCAGCTTGAAACCGAACGGAGCGCGGTCAAACTCATGACGCTGCACGGCAGCAAAGGGCTCGAATTCCCGGTCGTGCTGCTTCCGACGCTCTGGCTCTGCCGCGCCACTCAGGATAGAATGCCCCGGCCCCCCTACCACAACCGGCAGGGTGAGCTCGAATATGACCTCTGGGATTCCGCCGAAGCGAAACGCACCGAGAAAAACGAACGCATGCAGGAACAGCTCCGGCTCGCCTACGTCGCCCTCACCCGCGCCAAATACCGCTGCATCCTTTTCAGCGGCTCCTCCTCGCCGCGACAGAAGGAGGATTCCCCGGTCGAATGGCTCTTCCGCATGAAGGACGCCGGTGCGGGAGAACTTGAGGATCCCGCCGAAGCCGCCAACGCCCGGCGCAACATGCCGATGGAGATTCCGCCCGAAATGGTTGAACCGCTCCCGCCGCTCACCGGCACCACCTGCCATCCGGCCGTCAAACCGCTTCCGAAGCTGGTTCTGCCGGAGTGGAAAAACGCCATCTCGCCGTACTGGATCTGCGCGAGTTATTCAAAGCTCAAACCGGCGGACGACACTCCGGTTCCGCCGCTGGAGAGCCCCGCTGCGGATTACGACGACGAGCTTCCCGGGGAAGCGGACACCGACGAACCGCCAGACGACACCGGCCCCTTCCTCCTGCCCGGCGGCAAAGAGGCGGGCAACGCCATCCACAAGACGCTCGAACTCCTCGACTTCGCCGCCGGACGCGAGGCGGTGCGCCGCGCGGTAACGCCTCAGCTGAAAATCCATGGCCTGCTCCGTGACTCCTCCCGGCGTGACACGGTGATCGAAGCAGCGACGGAACTCATCTGCAATACGCTTCACTCGCCGCTCCCGGCGGGGGACGGGAGCAGCTTCACGCTGTCGGAAGTCCCGCAAGAGAAACGGATTTCGGAGCTGGAATTCACCTATTCGTTCCACCGTGCCTTCACCACAAGTGACCTGAAGCGGCTCCTCAACGAATTCCTCCGGGAACGCTTCGGCACGGTCGAATATCCGGAGTGGGAACGCACCGTCTCCGGCGGATTCCTCAACGGCCTGATCGACCTGGTGTTCGAACATCGCGGCAGATTCTACATCGTCGACTGGAAAACCAACCGCGCCGGAAACAACCTCGCCAACTTCACCCCCGAACGGCTCCGCAACGAGATGTGGCACACCTTCTACTTCATGCAGTACCTCATCTACACCGTCGCCTGGGTCAAATACCTCTGCCACCGCCTCGGCACCTTCGACGAGGCGGAGTACCGCGACCGGTTCGGTGGCGTATTCTATCTCTTTCTGCGCGGCCTCTCGCCGGAAGCTCCCGGCCGCGGCGTCTATTTCGACAAACCGGAATTCCGGCTGATCCGGGAACTGGAGGCCGTCATCGGCTGAACGCTATGAATCAGGACATCACCCCCCTCTCCCTGCAACTGGCCGCCACCGGAGAATGCAAGACGATCGATCTCGAATTCGCCGCCGCCATGCTCCGGCTCTGCGGCACCGATTCCG
This sequence comes from uncultured Victivallis sp., assembly GCA_964590295.1. Classification (GTDB taxonomy): domain Bacteria; phylum Verrucomicrobiota; class Lentisphaeria; order Victivallales; family Victivallaceae; genus Victivallis. Next base: position 10,345 of record CAZPWP010000006.1, on the reverse strand, counting down.
CCCCGGAACTCTTTCTCGCCGCCGCGCTCGCCTGCCGGGCGGTCCGCTCCGGACACAGCTGCTGCCTCCTCGCGGAATGGGCGGGCAAATCCTTCACAACCATCTCCGGCGAAACCATCCGGCTGCCCGAATTGAACGCGTGGATCGACGCGCTCGAATCGCCCCGGTTCGCCGCCGTGTTCCGCCGCACCGCCGGAAATATGGAGACGCCGCTTCTGCTCGACTCCGGCGGCAGACTCTATCTGCAGCGCTACTACCGCGCGGAAACCGTCGTCGCAGAAGAGATTCTCCGCCGCCGTCTGCGCGCGCCGGAAGTTCCGGAGCTCCCCGCCGGGCGGCTTCCCCGGCTGCTGCGCAACTTCCACACCGCTCCCGCCGGAGAACCGGACTATCAGGAGATCGCCGTCTGCGCCGCCCTCTCCAACGCCTTCACCGTCATCACCGGCGGCCCGGGCACCGGCAAGACCACCGTCGTCGCCGCGCTGCTCGCCCTCGAACTTGAACGCAACCCCTCGCTGCGGATCGCTCTCTGCGCCCCCAGCGGAAAGGCACAGGCGAGACTGCGCGAATCGATCCGGCAGGACGGTGCGAAACTCGATCTCGACGACCATCCGGAGATCCGGGAGAAACTGGAGCAGCTCACCACCTCGACCATCCATTCGCTGCTGCACCCCGACTTCGAAACCGGCGGCTTCCGCTTCAACCGGGAGTCCCCCCTGCCCTGCGACCTGATCGTCGCGGATGAGTGTTCGATGATTCCGCTCTCGCTGATGGCCGCGCTCCTCGAGGCGCTCAAGCCCGATGCCCGGCTGGTACTGCTCGGCGACAAGGACCAGCTCGCCTCGGTCGAATCCGGCGCTGTGCTCGCCGACCTCTGCGACAGCGCCGAACGCAACGCCTTCCCGCCGGAGATCCGCCGCTTCGCCGAACTCCAGACCGGCGTACTCCCGGCGGCGATCACCCGGCCTCTGCCGCTCTCCGGCACCGTCGCCGAACTTGTCCGCAACCACCGCTTTGCCCAGGCGCCGCAGATCGGCGGAATCAGCACCGCCATCCGCAATCTTGCCGATGAGCAGACACCGCAGCTCGCCGCCGAAATCGCCCGGCTCGACTGCCCGGATTTCCGCACCCGTAACATCTCCGCCGGCTCCTTCGAGGCGGAGCTCGCCGCCGAAATCGCGCAGCCGCGGTCGGGAGGCGTGGCGTTCCGGAACTTGAAACAGCTCGCCGCCGACGGGAGCGAAAAGGCGCTGGCGGCCGCTTTCCGGCTGCTCGACTCGTTCCGCATCCTCGCGGCGGTCCGCAAGGGGCCTTACGGCGTCGAGGAGCTCAACGAACTCATGGCCCGCCTCACCGGACTCTCGGCCGACTACGCGCCAGGACTGCCGCTCATCATCCTCCGGAACGATTCCCGGACCGGCCTGAGCAACGGCGACATCGGCCTCGTCTGGAAATCCGCAGACCGCGCCGACGGCATCGAGATCCGCTTCCCCGACCGGGAGAACGGATTTCATCCGGTCGAACTGCCGGAGCACGAGTGCGTCTTTGCGATGACGGTCCACAAGTCGCAGGGTTCCGGATTCGACCGTGTGCTGATGATCCTGCCCGACCGCGAAAATCCGGTGTTGACCCGGGAGCTGCTCTACACCGGCATCACCCGCGCCAGAAGCAGCGTCGAACTCTGGGCGACCGAATCGATTCTCGCCGCCACGCTCGCCAGCCGGACCCTTCGCCGCTCCGGCCTCGCCGCCCGGCTGGCCGAACGCAGCGCAGCGCTTCAGTAGCTCCGGCGGCAACGGGCCGCGCTGAGCGCTATTCCCAGCATCAGACAGCAGCCGATCAAGGAACTGCCGCCGTAGCTGATCAGCGGCAGTGTCAATCCGGTCGGCGGCAGCAGACAGAGATTCACGCTGATGTGCACCAGCGACTGGATTCCGAGCAGCGCCGCCGCCGACAGGATGTAGAGCCTTGCGTCGACCTCCAGATCGAACCGGTTCGCCAGCACCGCCAGCGACGCAATCAGCAGCGCGAATCCGAAGTAGACCGGCAGTGTGCCGAGGAAGCCGAGCGTCTCCGCCATCGTGGCGAACGCCGAATCGTTGTAGGCAAGCGGCAGATAGGCGTTGCTCCAGACCGCGTGACCGAGCTTCTCCCCGAAGAACCTCCCCCGCGCGATGGCGAACTCGAACTGCCGGATGTGCCAGCCGCTGCCGAAAGGATCGAGTTCCGGCTGGAACAATCCGGAGATCCGCCGCCAGGCGTAGGGATGGCTCCAGACGAAAAGCGCCGACGACGCTGCTCCGCCCGCGCCGAAGATCAGCAGGTTGCGCCACCTCACCCCGGCGAGAAAACAGGCTGCGGCAAATCCCGCCAGATAGATCGCAGAGGTCCCGAAATCCGGTTGGAGAAAGATCGGTATCAGCCAGAGTGCCGCCACCGCCAGCGCGCCCCAGAAGCGGAGATTTTCCGACCGCAGCGAAGTCAGCACCAGCACCACGCAGAGCAGGAAGATCCCCTTCGCCGGTTCTGTCGGCTGAAAGCTGAACGCGCCGATCCGGAACCAGCCGCACATGCCGTTCACCCGCACCCCCGCCAACGGCAGAATCAAGAGCGGCAGAAAGAAGAGCAATCCCAGCAGCCACACCTGGCGTCGGTAGAATGCGAACGGGATCCGGGCGGAGACGAACATCACCGCCATCCCCGCCGCCAGCGCACAGAACTGCCGGACGAGCAGGGACGAGGCCGGCGAGGCGGACTGGGAACTCGCGATCGTGAGCAGTCCCCACACCCCCAGCAGGAAGGTGGTCGCCGCCACCACCATCGCTCCATTCAGCACCCCGACACCGGAAGCGGCTTGAGATCTCCGGTTCATCGGCTCCCCCCCCCGGAACGTTCCAGCATCTCCGCCCCGACGTTGAGTTTGATATCGCACCCGGCTTCCGGCGGCCGGAGCAGTTCCCAACTCTCCGGAATCCAGTTCCGGTAGCGGTCGAGCAGAACTTGGAACTCCCCGGCTTTTCCCCGCAGCAGCGAATCGAATTCCAGTTCCAGCCCGGAGATGCCGACCTGTTCCCCTTCACGCAGCTCCACCGCGCCCAGGTGGCGGCGGATCCGCATGGAACTCACCGTGATCCGTTCCCAGCGCGGCACGATCCGGAATCCGGCACCGGATTTCACCAGAGACTCCAACCGGCGGATCCGATCGGGTGTGAGTCCGCGAAACAACAGCTCGCGCGCGCCGCTTTCCGCCGTCGGCAGCACCGCCTCCGGCACGACCGCCCGGAGACGCGCCAGCACCTCCGCGTCCGGCGGCGCCCCCGCCGCGCCTTCCCAGCAGAGGTCGTAGTAGCGTTCGCTCCACGCCAGAGGCACCCCGTCGCGATCGAGAATCCTGCCGCGCGGCGCCGGAATCCATCCCCGGCTGCGGGCGAATTTCTCCCCTTCACGGATGTAGTGCTCCGCCGCCGGTCCGGCCAGCTGGAAGCCGCGCGCCAGCGCGATCAGCGTCCAGAACACCAGCACGGCGAACAGGATCGCCGAACGCCTCGCCAGACCGCTCTCCTGCGGCAGCTCCATCGCTCACCTCCCCCCCCGGCGAAACCGCGGCGGCGGCAACCGGGAACTGGTGAAGAACATCAGCGGCACCAGCAGAAGAAACATGATTCCCGAACCGAAGAAGACACCGCGCACCCCGCCGAGCAGATTCGCGGTAAATCCGCCGGAGAGCGCGCCGAGCATCCAGCCGACCGATTTGAAGCAGGCCGCCCAGCCGAAGAAGCTGCCGTGGTCGCGCTCCGGCGTCACCCCTGCCAGCCACGACTGGAAGAGCGGTTCGATTCCCCCGGCGGCCAGCACCATCAGCGAACGCTCCACCAGCAGCTCCAGCACGCCGGAACTGAAACACTGGACGATCCGCATCACACCGGCGATGACGATCACCGCCGCCGCCACCCGGATCAGTGACATCCGGTCGGCGAGGTAACCGAGCAGCAGTCCGGAGAGAATTCCGGCCAGCGAACAGAAACCGCTGATCCGGCCGCTCCAGCTCACCGCCTCCGGCGCGCCGTGCATCACCTCGCGCACCAGAATCGGCAGAAAAGGATTGTCGAACTCCCGCGCCAGCCCCATGCAGAGAAACAGAATCAACAGGTACCAGACCAACCCGAAGCGAGGCAGGCGCCAGCGGACTCCGGCCAGGTGTTCGCGCATGCTCTCCCGCCGCTCGAAATTCTCATGCACCCCCAGCAGCACCAGGAGGCCGCTGAGAAAGAGCAGCCCTCCGCTGGCGCGAAAGGCGGAGTGGAAGCCGAAGAGCATCACATAATCCCCGCCCAGAAACTGCCCTGCCATCATTCCGCCGAAGAGCGCCGACGCGATCGTGCCGAGCGCGAAAGAGCGATGTTCCTTCGGCGTCGTGCTGATGAGAAGCGTCTGCGCCGCCGATACCGTCCCGGTGAGCGCCCCGATTCCCAGCCGCAGCAGGATCAGCCACTCCGGAGAGCTGACCAGCGCCATCAGCGGCAGCATCAAGGCCGCGCCGAAGTTCGCCCGCAGCAGCATCATCCGCCGTCCGCAGACGTCTGCGACCATTCCCCAGATCGGCGCGAAAATGCAGAAGGTGAGATTCCCGGCGACGTTGAAGAGCGCCACATACATGCTCAGCTCCTCATCCGGCACGCCGAGACTGGAGAAGTAGAAGGGCATGAAGGTGTAGGCCGAACTGAATGACGCCATCGACAGAAACTGCGAAATCCAGATGACCGCCAGATTCTGCCGCCAGCTGTAACGGACCGCCGGAGCCGCCCCCATCCCGGCTACCTCGCCCGGCCGCGTCCCGCCGCCCGGCGCAGCAGCCGGGTGAGCAGCGCATAATTGAGCGGCATCGCCATCGCCCAGACCCGGTCGAGAGTGCGCACCTGACGGAACAGCGTCTCGGAGATCCGGTTATCCACCACCACCACGGGCAGCTCCCGCCGCCCGGTCGCGCGGCGGAGACGCTCGATCAGCTCCGCCGGAGCGCAGGATTTGAACGGCGCCACCATGACGACACCATCGTAGGAGAGCTGTTCCGCGGCATGGACCATCTCATCGGCGGAATCCACCGCATCGACTGTAAGCGCATCGGCGGCGAGCAGCCGGGTGAGAATCATCGCCTCGTCGGCATTGTCGTCCCCCAGCAGAATCCGCAGCGGTTCGGCACCCTTCTCCTCATCCTTCTCCATCTCCGGCAACGCCAGCTGCCCGGCGCTGTTGCTGCGCCACTGATCGGCACGAGCACCGGACTGTCCGGCACGGCAGTCCTTGTCATCCATCTCCAGCCGGAGCACCGACCAGGACTCCGCCGTACTCCGCACCGCCAGACGCATTCCGGCCCTCGCGGCGATGTCCCGCACAAAGCAGAGCGCAAGCACACTCAGGCTGCCACAGTCGGGAGAAAGCTGTTCGGATTCGCCGCTCTTCCGAAACGCCTCGAAATCCCGCGCCAGCTCCTCGCGGCAGGCGGCCCGCCGGCTGTCGCGCACTTCGAACACCACCATGTGCCGCTCACTGAAGCAGGAGAGCATCACCGTCTCCCCCGGCCCGGAGGCCCGTCCGACCGCGCGGATCAGTATGGTCATCAACTGCGAAAGCAGTTCCCGGTCGATCTGGATCGCCGCCGGAGCGCTGGCGGAAAAGCGGTTGACCAGCGTCAGTTCCCGCGCCTGGAGCGACAGCGTGTTCCGCTCGGAGATCTCCCGGAGAAAGTCGGCGGTCTCCACCTCCTCCAGATGGAGCATGCTCGGCCGCTCCCGGCCCAGCGCGCAGATGTCGATCAGCCGCTCCACCTGCCGGGAGAGCGAACCGACCCGCCCGTTGATCTTGACCAGCATCCCGATCAGTTCCGACCTCCGCTCCTCCACGTGGGGCTCCTCCAGCAGCTGACCGAGCAGCAGCGAAAACCCCTTGATAATGTTCAGGGGCTGGCGCATCTCCGGCAGCATGCCGGTCAGCAGCCGCAGCTGAAGAGAACCGTGCCGTTCAATTTCCCGCCGCACCTCCGCCTCCCGGGAGAGACTCAGCTTGAGCTTCCCCTGCAGATTCTGCTGGCGGTCGCGCAGAAAATTCAGCGAGGTGATCAGTTTGCCGACCTCGTCGCTGCCGCTACCGGCGAGCGGCAGCACCGGCGGCATCTCCCCCGCGGCGAGCCGGTCGGCGAACTCAGCCGCCTCCCGCACCGGACGCATCAGCCGCACCAGAACCAGCGCCAGTATGCCCTCGGTCACGAAGAGCACAAAGATCCCGATCAGTCCGGCGACGGCGACCGTATCCACCGGTTCGATCTTCTCCCCGGGGTGATGCAGAGCAGAGAGGAAACGCCCGAGCGCGGGCATCCCGAACGCGACGATCCACCCCGCGGCGATCACACTGAACACGCCGAGCGCCGCCAGAACAGGAAACACCTTTTTGCCGATCTTCATATTCTCTCCCTCCCGATTCCCCCGGGGAGGCTCCCGCCGCCTCAGACGTCGGACTCCTCCCCGATGAACTGCTTCAACCCCGCAATCACCTCGCCGTACTCCGGCCGGTCCTCCGGCGCATAGCTCATCATCCGCCCGGCGAGAGCGGAGAGCTCCGGTGAGACCTCAGGATTGAGTTCCGCGAGCGGCCGCGCCACTCCTTCCGACCGGCGGTCGAGCAGCTCCTCCGGCTCCCCGGTGATGCCGAACGGCGGAACACCGCTCATCAGCTCGTAAATCGTCACCCCCATGCTGAAGATGTCCCCGCGGAAATCCTCCCCGCCGTAGAGCAGACGCTCCGGACTGACATAGGCGGGACTCCCCCAGCCGTCGCACAAGGTGAGCGAATCGCCTTCGTCCCGCACATCGGCAAGATCGAAATCCCCCAGCTTCGTCTCGTTCTCCGCCGAGATGAGGATATTCCCCGGCTTGACATCGTGGTGGACGATCTTCTCCCGCCGCAGCGCGAATTCCAACCCCTCGGTCACATTCAGCAGCCAGGCGGCGATCTGCCGGACGTCGGGAAGCCTCCCCTCTTTCAGCCACTGTTCCAGACTGCCGGACTCCATGTAACGCATCACCAGAAAAGCCTGCTCCTCATAAACGCCGCAGTTGTAGATCGGAATGATTCCGGGGTGGTTCACCCGCGCGACCAGCCGCGCCTCCGCGAGGAACCGCGCCCCCCCGTCGTTCGCCTCGCTGTCGGGATTGAGAATCTTCACCGCCACCCGCCGGGCGAGCTCCGGTTCGATCGCCCGGTAGACCTTCGACATGCCGCCGTAACCGCAGATCTTCTCCAGAAGATAGCGGTCGAATCTCTTCGGCACCCGCAGCCGGGTGCCGCACTCCGGACACGGAAAGCAGGAGAACGGCTCCAGAGCGGAGACATCCAGCTTCGCGCGACATCCGCGGCAGAACACTTTCACCGGCTCCGGATCAGCCATGGTCAGCACACCCTCCTCACGGAATGATCCTCCCCGCTCAACTCGAAGGAGCCGAGCGGAGAATCCTGCTCGATGATTTCAAATTCAATATCCGTGCGCCTGAGCTCCGCCAGCCGCGCCTCGAACAGGCGCCGCACCAGCTCCACGGAATTGCATTCGCGGCTCAGATGGGCGAGCAGAAGCAGACGGGTCCGGCTGGTCAGCAGACTCCCGAGCGCCTCGCACGCGGCGACGTTGTCGAGGTGGCCGTGCCGGCCGAGGATGCGCCGCTTGAGGTAGAGCTGCCGGTCGGAATCGCGCAGCATCTGGTAGTCGTAGTTGCTCTCCAGCACCAGCGCGTCACAGTCGCTCAGCCGCTGCATCGCCAGCATGTTGACGTTGCCGAGGTCGGTGGCGATGCCGATCTTCAACCCATCGCGCCGGATGACGAATCCGACCGGCGCGACCGCATCGTGCTGCACGGCGAACGGTTCGACCGCGAAACCGCCGATCTGAAACTCCGCCCCCGGCTCGAATTCGAGCACCCGGCCGGGCAGTTTGCCGCGCCGGCGCAGATACTCCGCCGTCGGCGCGGCGGTGCAGAGCGGGATATCCAGTTCATCGCAGAACACCCGGCACCCTCGGGAGTGGTCGTCATGCTCGTGGGTGAGCAGAGCCGCGCACAGTCGCTCCGGATCCAGCCCCAGACACTCCATCCGGGAACGGATCTCCCGGCGCGAAAAGCCGATATCGACGATCAGCGCGCCCTGCGAAGTCGAAAGGACCAGTGCGTTTCCCCGGCTCCCGCTGCCCAATGCGCTCAAACAGACCATATTTTCTTTCTTTCCATCCGGCCGCGGCCCGGAAACCGGAGCCGAACCGAAAAAATTTCCGAAATTAAACCAAAACGACTGGAAAAAAGCTGTTTTGAAATTTAAATTCTATCCAGACAAAAAGCAAATGAAATTTCCCGTATTCCGACGGGTTTTCATGATATTTTCAATAATATACACCGATGTCCGCAAATCAACAAACATTATCGGCCTCTCTCCGGCAGGAACAGCAGCTCTCCGCCCGGCAACTCCAGTCGCTGGAGCTGCTCAATCTGCCGCTGCTCGATCTGGAGGAACGGCTGAGCCGGGAACTCGAAGCCAACCCCCTGCTCGAAGCCGAACCCGACGTGGAATGGCAGGAGCCGGCACCTTCCGCGCCCGAACCGGAAGACGAGGCCACTCTCGACGAACGCGCCGCCGAATCCGAGGAGTGGGCCGACGAACTGCCGATGCCCCCCGGCACCGGCGAAAACGGTCCCAGCGACGAACAGCAGGAGTACATGCTCAACTCCCTCGCCAGCACTCCCACGCTGCAGGATCAACTCAACGCCGAACTGGCGATGACACCGATGCCGCCGCGCATCCGGAAGATCGCCGAGGAAGCGCTCTGCTGCATCGACGACTCCGGCTACCTGCGCACCACCGCGGCGGATCTGGCAATGAGTTCCGACGCCACCGTGGAAGAGGCCGAGGCGGCGATCCGCGCGATCCAGGAGTTCGATCCTCCCGGCGTCGGCTGCCGGGACCTCGCCGAATGTCTCCGGCTCCAGCTCGAACGCAAGGGCGCGCTCACCCCGCTGCTCGCGGAAATCCTCGCCCGCCACCTCGACGAGATCGCCCGCAACCGTCTGCCGCAGCTGGCGAAAACGCTGCACATCTCCGTCGAAAAGCTCAACGCGGCGATCGCCGAACTGCGCAAGCTCAATCCGTTTCCAGGGACCGCTCTCGCCGCCTCCCATTCCGAATTCGTCCTGCCGGAGGTGGCGATCGTGCGGAAGGAGGACGGCGATTACGAGGCGGTTCCGCGGCGGAACGGCATGCCGAAGCTCTTCCTCGCCGAACGCTATCTGCGGCTGCTCGAAACACCGGACCTCTCTTCCGAGGACCGTGCCTATCTGCGCGAGAAACTCCAGCAGGCTCGCGAATTCCTGCACGCCCTCGACCTGCGGCAAAGCACCATCGTGCGAATCGCCGAGGTGATTATCCGCACCCAGCGCGATTTCCTCGACTTCGGCGTCGAACAGCTGAAGCCGCTGACGATGAAGCAGGCGGGCGAACTGCTCGATCTGCACGAAACCACCATCAGCCGGGCGGTGGCGAACAAGTTCGTCGAAACGCCGCAGGGGCCCTTCCCCTTCAAATACTTCTTCACGGCGGGATTCACCGGCGCCGACGGGCAGGAGCTCTCCAACCGGGCGGTCATGGAGAAGATTCGCGAACTTGTCGAGCACGAGGATCCGGCAAAGCCGCTCTCCGACGAGCAGCTCTCCCGGACGCTCAAGGCCGAAGGACTCGCCGTCGCCAGGCGCACCGTCGCCAAATACCGCGAGCAGATGAACATCCCCTCCACCACGCTGCGGCGGAAGCACCTCTGAGCATTCAGCGGGCGAGCGAGGCGGCGAAGTCGCTCAATGAATTATCCCGCGCCCCCATGATGACGATGAGATCCCCGGGATGTGTCGACAGCAACAGAAAGTCGGTCAGCGTCTCCCGGTCGGGAAAGGTCATGAACCGGTCGGGACGGCGCGACGCCGCCTTCCACTCCCGGCACACCTCCTCCGCGGTCGGCTTGAACGAGGTGCTCCCGCCCGCGTAATAAGGTGGCAGCAGGATGAACCGGTCCCGGGCGCGCAATTCCCTCTCCAGATCGCGGTAGAGCTCGTCGCGCATGAAGTCGAACGGCTTGAATCCATGCGGCTGAAACACCGCGTAGAGGTCGCCGGAGGCGAGTTCGCGCATCGCCCGCAGACAGGCGAGAATCTTCTCCGGATTGTGCGCATAATCGTCGTAAACCAGCGCGCCGGAGGCGGTGGTCCCGGCGAAATCGTTCCGCCGCCAGACGCCGTCGAAGCGTTCCAGCGCCTCGAGCACC
>CAZPWP010000005.1:0-19440 GCA_964590295.1 uncultured Victivallis sp. | reverse complement strand
CGCAAACGTCAGTGATTGATCATACCATCTCCTTTGTTGATGAAAGAGGTGCGGGCCGGAGGCCGGCCGCTTAAAATTCAGACAATGTTCTTGAAACTTTCGGAATTGCCACTTTCAAAAAAACGGTTCCGCGTTTATATTAAAATAGCCCGATTTTGATTTTTAACAACTGTTTTCCGCAAAAAACAGCATATTTTACTGTGGAAAACCGGTCCGGAACACGCGGGGGATTTCTGCACCTATGGCGGAAGAGTTTTTTCAGCAGCTGATCGATTGCATGAAGCGGGAGGCGAAACGCCATCCTGGACACCTGGTGACGGAGGAGACGCTCCGCGCTTTTATGGCGGAGGAAACCCCCGCGGCTCCTCCCGCTGCGGAATCCCCCCCCATGCCGCCGCGGGAATCTGTTCCCGTGTCGACAGCCGGTCTCAAACCGCCACCGGTGACGGAGCGGGCGCCGGAGTGGAGCGTGCCCGTTTCCGCCCCGGTGACGCCGCCTGCTGCCGCGGCGGAGGAGAACGCCGCAGGTGCGGCTCCGACGCTCGAGGCGCTGCGGGAAATCGTCCTGCAGTGTCGGAACTGCCGCCTGGCGCCGACCCGCCAGAATGTGGTCTTCGGCGAGGGCAATCCGCACGCGCGGCTGATGTTCGTCGGCGAGGGGCCGGGGGAGCAGGAGGATCTGCAGGGGCGTCCCTTCGTCGGTCCCGCTGGACAGCTGCTGGACCGGATGATCCTCGCGATGCAGTTCACCCGCCAGGAGGTCTACATTGCCAACGTCGTGAAGTGCCGTCCACCGCGCAACCGCAATCCCGAACAGGACGAGGCGGATGCCTGCTGCGGCTATCTTGCGCGACAGATTGAGTTGATCCAGCCGGAAGTGATCGTGGTGCTCGGTGCGGTGGCCGCCCGTTTTCTGCTTCAGCGACGGGAGGGGATTACCCGGCTGCGCGGCCACTGGCTCAGGTATAACGGCATCCCGGTGATGCCGACCTTTCACCCATCCTATCTGCTTCGGGATCCCTCCGGAAAACGGCTGGCCTGGAGCGATCTGCAGCAGGTGATGAAGGTGTTCGGCAAAGTCTACCGCCCGGAATCACGCTGAGCGGCGGCTGAAAATGGACGTCGTTTCGCTTCTGCGCGGATTGTTTCCGGCGGAGCCTCCGCTGCGGGCAGGGGCAGAAAGAATACTGTGCCGGCTGGTTGCGTATAGGCGGGGAAGAGCCCGTAGGCAAAGGGGAATACATACCGCTTTCGTCTTCCGCCATGCAGAATTTCAATGATTAAATCCACATCATAGAGGATGGACTTCCGGAGACGGGCTGCCAGTTGTATAGTTCCTCCCCGGCCGGTTAGCAGGCGAAAGTCGAAGTCCGGCCCGTCTCCTGCGCCGTCTGTCAGCGGAATGCCGCAGCGGGCAAACTCCTCTGCGGACATTCTTTGAAGAAAAGGCGGGCGCGGTATCGGCTCCGGATGCGGCATGTATTGAAACGCAACGAGCTGACTTCCGTGCCAGTTCGCCCATCCGAGCGGTATTGCGTGAATCGCTGCCAGTTCCGACCGTACCCTTTCCAGTGTCTCCTGACTGGCGGAAGAATCGTGCAGATCGAGCAGAATGAGGTCGCCGGGACACAGAGACGTACTGAGCGCCGCCGTCGGATGTGTGAAGAGAAAGTGCGGCCTCAGTCGCTGGGTGGCGACGACACGCCCCTCTTCCGGGAGTCGGGCGCGAAGATGTTGAAGCACACTGTCGCCTGTCGGAAGATGGCGAATCCTCTGCCACGGATAACAACCGGCCAGACGGAAGAGCAGGAGCGCGGTCAAACTGAGAGACATCAGTACTCCGGTTATGCGTGCCGGATGGCAACTGACCGGGAGTCCTGCTTCGAACAGTTTCAGTAGCCAACAGGGTTTGCCGCGCCGGAGCCAGGCGGTGTTGAAGATGGCGACTGCCAGCAGAAGGGTGGTAATTTCCACGCCATACTGCATGACGATGTTTTTGAGCTCCGGAGACTCCTGGAGACAGACGCCCGCCAGCAGCGGCAGGGCCGCCACTGCCAGTTTCGGCCGGATCAGCACCGGCAGCCAGAGCGGCAGCAGCAGTTCCGCGGCAAATGCAAAGTTCTGCCATTGCAATACGGTTCCCCAGAAGGCTGCCGGCCGCAGGAACGGTGAACACAGCACCTCCAGAGGGGTGGAGCCCAGCCGTCCGTAATGGAACATCTGCGCATAGCTCGCCTGTGTGAACAGTCGCGGCATGACCAGACTGGAAAGACTCCAGAATAGAAGAAGGCAGGCTGAAAACAGCACAATTCCGTGCCGCCAGCGCCGTTCGAACATCAGATAGAGCGCATAGCCCGCCCAGAAAATGGTGACTGTCTCCTGAATCAACAGAGAAAAGAGGAACAGAACCCACATCCCGGAACGGCATCCGGCCGCCCGACACAGAAAGAACCCCAGCAGTACCGGAATGAGAAAATTGATCGGGTGAAATCCGTAGAACAGGGCCAGCGGCTGATTACTCAGCACCGGATTCAAAAACGCAATTCCACCCCACAGAAGCGCGGCCGTCACCGGAAGGCGGAGCCGGCGTGCCAGCGCATAACAGAGGGGCACTGCACTGTAGATGACCAGTGCATTGATCAGAAATAGTGTCCGTGGAGATGGACAAAGCCAGAGGGCGGAGGCCATGACCACGTTGACGACCGGATTCCAATGGCCGGCGGTTCCCAGCCAGTTGGCCGGGGAGGTTTCGTTGGAAAACGCGAGTTTCAAGTAATTTTCGGCATACTCTCCCCAATCGTTGTAATAGAGAAACATGGCGCGGTACGCCCGCTCCTGCAGAAAGAAGCCCCACGCCGCAGCTCCCAGAAAAAGAAGGCTGATCAGCAGACGCCCCGTGCGGGGGGAAAGATGGAAATTCCGGAGTTGATCCGCCAGGAGAAAACCGACGCGATAGAAAGCGATCCCGACAGGAATCGCCAGCAGTATCAACGTGAGATAGGAGTTCGGCGCGACGAGAAGAAGCAGCGGCGGAATCAGCAGGGGAACAGGGCCCGGTTGATCTGTTGCAACGCAGCGGCAAAATTTCCGGCAATCCAGGCGCAGAATACAGGGAGCAGTGCGCCGCCGAGAAGAAGACCGCCCTCCAGAAGTGGATTGGCTGGTTTGAGGCCGGTCAGCTGATGGTGGATCAGATCAAGTGGAAGAGCCTGCCGCAGAAACCAGTTGACGGAAAAAGCCGCCGCTGCTCCGATCAAAAGAGCGAGCGGCAGCTCCAGATGCCGCCGAAGAGTGGCGGAAAATCGCAACAATAGATCCATGGCTGAACTCCGAGCTTGTTTCATTTAAAATATCCCGCCAAAAGATCGATTGCAAGCGACGGGAAATTTTTCATTTCTGAACTCATGCCGGGAACTTGAAAAAATTGAAAATTGCAGCATATTTGAAAAGAATAAAATAGGAGAATGGAGACTATGTTGAATTTGAATGGAATTTCCATCCGTCCCGCGGCGGATTCCGAGCTGCCGCTGATCAAGGAACTCGCCCGCCGGATCTGGCCGGAGACCTATGGGAAGATTCTCACTTCGGCTCAGATCGATTACATGATCGAAATGATGTACGCTCTTCCGGTGCTTCAGCGGGAGCACAGGGAGGGAATCTCCTTCGATCTCATCTGCGACGGAGATCGCCCGGTCGGATTTCTCTCCTATGGCCCCTATCGGAAGGAGCCGCCCACGATGAAACTTCACAAACTCTATCTGGACTTCTCTTACCATGGGCGCGGCATCGGTTCGATGGCGCTGCAGTACGCGATCAAAACTGCCCGCGAGGCCGGGTATCGCTTTTTGCGGCTCAATGTCAACAAGGAGAATGAAAACGCGCTCCGCGCCTACCGGCGCAACGGGTTCCGGCAGGTTGAAGCGGTCAAAATCGACATCGGCGGCGGCTTCTGCATGGATGATTTCGTCATGGAGACCAAACTGTAAAAATTCCGTAAAATATCTGTAAAAATCAGGAATCATTATTGATATTTGACGGAATCATCCTATATTGTATTCGAATTTTTCCAACTGCAATCGGGAGGAGGATAAATGAGCAATATCAAGATGTGTTTTTTTCTCACCGTTTCCGCGCTTGCGGGGGCTGTGATTGCATTGATGCTGTTTCTGTGTTTTGTCGGACCGCAGCCGTCGCCGGTTGAAACGGCGAAGAACGCCACACTGCCCGGCTCTGCCGCGGTGCCGGAGCCGGTGGTGGTGCCGCCGGGAAGTGCTGCCGCGCTGCAGCGGGAGTTCGCCGCCGCGATCAACAATTCAATGCCCGCAGTGGTGCTGATTACCGCGCAGAAGCGGATCGGCGTGGTAAGTCCCTATTCCAATCTCTTCGACTACCGCCGCCGGATCGACTATCTGGATGTGCCGTCGGGGCAGGGATCCGGATTTTTCATCAGGGAAGACGGCTACATTCTGACCAACTTTCATGTGGTGCGCGACCAGGACTCCTTCTGGATCACCACCCATGATGGACGGGAGTTCCCGGCGCAGGTGGTCGGAATCGATCCGCCGACCGATCTCGCTTTGCTGAAGATCGATTCGAAGGAGAAGTTTCCGGTGCTCCATTTCTCTGATGCGGAGAAAATCCAGATCGGCCACTGGGCGATCGCCATCGGCGCGCCTTTCAGCCTCAGCCGGACCGTCACCGTCGGTATCGTTTCGAACAAGAAGCGCAGCGGCGTCGGAGTCAACCTCTACGAAAGCTACGTCCAGACCGACGCGTCGATCAATCCGGGAAACTCCGGCGGTCCGCTCCTGAATATCAAGGGCGAAGTGATCGGCGTCAACGATTTCATCCTCTCCCCCTCCGGCGGCAACATCGGGTTGAGTTTCGCCATTTCGTCGGATATCGCCGCCCAGGTGGCGGAGGCGCTGATTCGGGACGGCCGGGTCGAGCGGCCGTGGCTGGGGGTGATCCTGCAGGAGATCGGCCGCGAGGAGCGTCGCAAGTCTGGACTGGAACACGGCGTGCTGATTGCGCGGCTTTATCGCAACTCTCCGGCGGCGGAGGTGCTGCAGCCCGGCGATGTCGTGCTCGAAGCGAACGGTATTCCCATCAATACGCCGCACGACTTGCAGGGGGTTGTTTTCTCCGCTGCGCCGGATTCGATCATCAAGTTGCGGATCTGGCGCTCCGAACGGACGTGCGAGGTGGAGGTCAAGGTGCGCAAATCTCCCCGCTCCTGGTTCAATCGCGACTGGAGTTCACAGTTGGGCGGGCTTCCGGTCCGGCAGCTCTGACCGGCGCGGGGAGGGCGCGTTTCCGGCTCTGAAGCCGGACGGGTGTCCCCGGCGCGAGGTCGGCGAGCGGCAGAAGGAAGGCGCTCCCCGCCGGAACCAGCTGCGCCGGACGCAATCCGTGGGCAAAGGGGAACTCCAGCCGCTTTGTCCCGTATTCGATTATGAAATCCCGGTCGCAGTTCACCCGGCGGTTCAACCGGAGCCGCAGCATGGTGCCGGTTTTGCCGTATTGCAGGCGGGCCTCCACAGCCGGATCGCCGCTCGGAAGCTCTTCGCCGCAGCGGGAGAACTCCTCGTCCGAGAGCTGGCGCAGGAACGGCAGTCGAGCTTCCGGCAACGCTTTCGGCGCCATCCTGAATAGAGCGCAGTGCAGATTGTACCAGTGCAGAAAGGTGATCGGCACCATCTTCGGATTCCCTGCAATCTCCACCCGGAGCCGTTCCAGTTCCGCTGGAGAACGGTTGCTGTCGTTCAGGTCGATCAGGAGAAAATCTCCCGGTTCCGGCGTCGCGTGCAGCGGCCTGCTCCGATAGCCGAAGACGAACTGGGAGCGGATTTTCGATGAAGCGAGCAGCGTGGAACCCGGTGCGATCTTTTCCTTCAGAAACGCGACCGGCTTCTCTGCTTCCGGCAATCCGGCGACCGGTGCGTAAGAGTATTTCCCGAGACCGATGCTCTTGCCCATGAAGAAATAAAGCGAAGCTGTGCCGAAGAGCGCGGCCAGCAGAGCGCCGTACACTCGTTTCCGGTCACCTTCCCGGAAGAGCAGCGCGCAGTCGGCGATCGCCGTGAGGAAGATCAGCGTGTTGATCTCCACCCCGTACTGGAGCCCCACATTCTGCATCTGGCGGCTCGACTGCAGGCAGACTCCCGCCGCCAGCGGCAGTGCCGTCAGCAGCAGAGCGGGATTCCGTGGCAGGAAGAAGAGGAGCGGCAGAGTCAGCGCGAGCAGGAAATCCAGATTGTTGACTTCGAACAACGTCCCCCAGAACGCCCGTGGATTCAACACCGGCGAAAGCGCCACTTCGGTCATCGTGCCGCCGAGCTGCGAAAAGTGGAACATCTGTGTGTACTGTTCGGTCGTTGCCGCCGCCGGAATGATCCAGCAGGATATGGCGAGAAAAAGCAGCGGCATGGTGACGCACAGCAACGTGCCGGAACGCCATCGGCGGCGGAAGAGCTGATAGAGCCCGAAGCCGAACCAGAGGATAGTCACCGTCTCCTGAACCAGCAGTGTAAGCGGAAAGATAAGCGCCATGCCGATTCGGTTTTGCCGCTCCCGGAAGAGAAAGAAGAGAATCAGCAGCGGCGGGAGCAGATTGATCGGGTGATAACTGTAAAAGAGCGACAGCGGCTGATTGCTGATGACCGGATTGAACAATGCCGTCAGCGCGAAAAACAGCGAGGTCGCCTCCGGCAACCGCATGCTGCGCCCCAGCAGGTAGAAGAGGAAAATCTGGGAGTAGATCAGGAGCGAATTGATGAAAAAAATGGTTTCCGGAGCAGGATACACCCACAGCAGAAGCGGCATGATGCAGGTCGGCAGCGGATTCCAGTGACCGGCCGTCACGAAATGCCGGATGAGCGGCAGGTCCGGCTCCTGGAGGATCCGCAGATAGTCGGTGGCGTATTCCCCCCAGTCCTGATAGAGCAGATAAACCGCCCGGTACGCGTGTGTCTGCATGTGGAATCCCCACCAGACGCCGGCCAGCGTGAAGGCGGCAGCGAGCAGTATACCCGTCCGTCCCGGTGTCGAAGAGGTGGAAGCAGAGAGGGGCTCTTCCGGGGCGACCGCTTCGCCCAGTCGGCAGAATGTCCAGCACCAGCAGAAGAGCACCGCCAGAAGCGGTGTCACCGTGGTCGCGGGAACCACCAGAAACGGAATTGACAGCAACAGCGGCAGCCCGCTGCGGCCCAGTTTGCCCAGCAACGCTTTCCCCCCGGCGAGAAGCGGAAGCAGAAAAAGCAGCAGAATGCCGACCGGCAGCCCGATGAACTGCCATCTGGCCGGCAGCGAAGTGTGGTAGAGCAGAACGCCGTGAATTGGATCGCAGGCACGAAGATCGATGACAAACCGCTGTATGGCGACTCCGGCAAGGATTCCCCAGAAGAGCGGAAGGAGCACATAGAATTTTTCTTTCATGTACCCCTCCCGGGAATGGTTGCGGCGAAGTTATTTCGCCCGCAGGAAATAGCGTTTGAAGAAGCGCTCCGGATCCAGCGACCGCTTGGCGTGGCGGAGGGTCTCCTCGTTCATATCCTGTTCGCGGTTCATGAATTTCGCCTTGCCGCGGAGCGCGATCGCCAGCTGCCAGGTCAGTGTCTGCGGCGCGCCCTTGACCGCGTGGTCAGCCTTCTCATAGTGCACGTCCACGGTGTCGGAGGGCAGCAGGCTGTAGACCGAGAAGCCTGCCGGATAATCCGGCTCCGCATAGAGGATGATGCCGCCGAGACCGAGCTCCTCAAAGTGATCCCAGGCCCGCCCCATGGCCAGCGCCTCCTCTTCGAGGAATTCGCACAGTTCGAGACGGGAGTTCAGATCGGCAGCGAGTTTTGCCACCGCCGGGATCTCTTCGCGGGTGATCCGACGTACCTCCGCATAAGGCCAGTTGGTCTGGAACTGTTTGACCAGATTGTGTTTTTTGCGCAGTTTCGGACCGGTGAAGGTCGCGATCTTCTCCACCGAATAGAGGTAATCGATGGTGCCTTCGTCAAATTCCAGATCGAAGAAGTCGCCGCACTCCGGATGGCGGTCAAGGAACTCTTCCGGCACATCGTAGATGCCGCCGTCAGTCAGCCCTTCGGTCAGAAAGGCATCGTTGATCTCCTTGAGGTCGTCGGGTTCTGTCCAGCGGCCGATCGGATAGTGGATGGTGCGGGCCTTGCGCTCGTAGACGACCAGCCGATCGCCCGCTTCGACGAACTCCAATCCGTACGGCTCCTGATACATGAAGAGATTGGGGAAGCTGCACTCGCAGCTCTGGCTTGCCCCGACGGCAAGTTTTTCGTCGAACAATTTCCGGTCTGCAATCGTGACCGGACGGAGAGTGCTGAAATCGATTTTCATTCTACGCCAACCAGATACTGTCTTCCTGAAGCATGACTCCCGTCCCCTTGGCCACTGCATTGAGCGGTTCTTCGGAGATGAACACGGGCAGTCCGGTTTCTTCGGTTAATAGTTTATCGAGTCCGGAGAGCATCGCGCCGCCGCCGGCGAGCATGATCCCCCGGTCGATCAGATCCGCCGCCAGGTCGGGGGGACACCGTTCCAGCGTCGCCCGGACCGCTTCGATGATCGTAGTGATCGGTGCCTGCAGCGCCATGCGGATCTCCGCCGCTCTGATCCGGACTGTCTTGGGGACCCGGGAGACCAGATCGATTCCCCGGACCTCCAGACTCTCGTCGTCCTTGACCGGATAGGCACTGCCGATCCGGATCTTGATCTGCTCGGCAGTCAGTTCGCCGATCGTCAGATTGTAGACCTGTTTGAGGTGCTGAATGATCGCGCCGTCAAGCTCGTCTCCGCCGACCCGGACGCTTTTGGCGCCGACGATGCCGGAGAGCGAAATCACCGCCACTTCCGTCGTACCGCCGCCGATATCGACGATCATGCTGCCCGCCGGTTCCGCCACCGGAAGGCCGACTCCGACCGCGGCCGCCATCGGCTCTTCCACCAGAACCACCTCGCCGGCTCCGGCCCGTTTCGCACTGTCCTTCACCGCCCGGTTCTCCACTTCGGTGATGCCGGAGGGCACCGCCACCAGCACCCGGGGATGCAGCAGTCGTTTCCGCCAGGGAACCGAACGGATCGCCTTCTGAATGAAATAGCGGAGCATCTCTTCGGTGATCTCGAAATTTGCGATGACACCATCCTTCATCGGGCGGATCGCACGGATATTCTTGGGGCACTTCCCCAGCATGCTTTTCGCTTCGCTGCCGACGTTGAGCACCTGTCGCGTGCTCTCTTTGATCGCCACCACCGAGGGTTCCGCCAGCACGATGCCCTTATCGCGTACGTACACCAGACAGTTGGCTGTTCCGAGGTCGATGCCGATATCTGTGGAGAACATTTTTGCCAAGCATTGCGTACTCATGGCCCCCCCTACCTACGGTGATCTATCCTTGTCTTTGTTTCTGTTTTCAGAATCCGAATTTTCCTTTGCTGTATTAATAGACTTTTTTTTTCTGAAAATGCAAGTAAATCCGGCAAATATTGTCCAACAATCCTTTAAAAAGCGCCGGTTGTCGCCTGCGACCGATTGAAAACCATCCCGCCCGGTGTTATTTTATGAAAAAATAGAACCTCCGGGGGACGATGAAACTTCGTGTCCGCCGAAACTTTTACGATGCGATAAGAGAAATCATGAGTTGTGACAACGTGACGTGCCCGTCGGAGTATGTGCATGCCCTCGACCTTCCGCACGACTATCCGGCGCCGGAATTCCCCCGGTTGACAATCCCGCACCAGGCGTGGCGGAACGGTCTTGTGCTGCGCATGCCGAACCATCTCGGCGATGCGATCATGGTGCTCCCCGCGCTTCACGTGCTCCGCCGGATTGTGCCGGAATACTGTTCGCTGCAGGTGATCGCTCCCGCCGGGCAGCGCGCCCTCTACGGTTCGCTGCCCGATGTGGATGGATTTCTGCCTCTCGGGAAGATTCACTGCGGCTGGTCGTTCGAAGAAATTCTCGCGCTCCGCCAGCAGCGGCTCGGCGTCGGCGTGCTCTTCAACAACTCCTTCCGGGATGCGCTGACCATGCGGCTGGCCGGCGTGCCGCGCCTCTACGGTGCGGCGGCGCGCTGCCGTTCGTTGCTGCTGGCGCACTGCTTTCACTTTCCTCCCCGGCAGGATCGGCAGCTTGCGGAAATTCACCAGACCAACAAATGTCTCGCGATGGTGTCCGCGCTCGGCGCGCCGCCGTGGGATGGTTCTCTGCCGGAATTCCGGCTGAAACCGGCGGTCAATGAGCTGGCACCGGAGATCACCGCGTTCTGCGAGCACCCCCGTATGCTGACCATCGCATCCGGCGCGGCTTACGGCGCCGCCAAACGCTGGCCCGGAGAGTCGTTCCGCGAGGTGGCCGCCGCCTGGGGCGAAAGCGGCGGAATCGTCGTGGTGCTGGGATCCGCCTCGGAACGCGCGGTCGGCGACGCGGTGATCGCCGGTCTCCGGCGTGACCGCGCCTTCAATCTCTCCGGAAAGACCAATCTCGCCGAGCTGATGCACCTGCTCTCCGGATCGGTGCTCACGGTCGCTAACGACTCCGGGATCATGCACCTTGCCGCCGCGCTTGGTCGTCCGGGGGTGGCGGTCTTCGGGCCGACCGATTACACCGCCACCGGTCCGATCAGTCGGAGATGGAGCCTGCTTTTCGACAAAATCGACTGCGCCCCCTGTTTCCGGCGGGAGTGTCCGAAGGGAAATGCCCGCTGCATCCGCCGGATCACCCCGGAGATGGTGATTGCGGAAATGCAGCGGATCGCCGCGGAAGAGGGGCTGCGTCTCTGAGCTCCACTCCCGATCATCGGAGTGCGGCCGCCTCCACCGCATTCTCCTCCTCCTTGGTCGGCGCGGGCGGCAGGTCGATCACCCGGATCTTCTTCCACGCTCCCGAACGTCGGCGCCACACCATCAGTGTGGCATCGACGGCGATGTAGAAGGTGATCAACGCCCACACCTGCGCCACGCCTGTTCGCGCTACGCAGATGAGATAGAACGTACCGGGAATCTGGATCAGCCAGGAGGTTGCCATGCCGATGAGGAGCGGGATCCGGGTGTCTCCGGCGCCGCGCAGGCTGCCCATGGCGATGAACCGCATCGCATCGAGCAGGTTGAAGAGGATCGCCCAGCGGAGGATGATGATGACGTTCTGATGGACCTGCTCGAAGCTGATTCCGGTGGTCCCGGCGTTCTTCGAACCGAAGAAGTTGATCAGCAGTTCCGGGGCAAAGAGGTAGAAACAGGAACCGAAGAGTATCCAGCAGGCGAGCATCCGCCACGAGCGGCCGGAGATGCGGTCTGCGACAAGGAGGCGCCGTTTGCCGATATACTGGCCGGTGATGATGCTGGTCGCATCCATGAGACCGATCATCGGCATATTGCCGAGCATGTTGATGGTCAGGGCGATGCTGGTGGCGGTCAGCGCCTCGTTTCCGAGGTTGCCGATCATCATCACAACGATGGCGAACGCGGCGTTGCGGATGAATGTCTGCAGGCCGGCGGGGGCGCCGAAGACCAGCAGTTTGCGGAAAAAGCGCCACTCCGGGCGGCGGTGGCGGCGGGTTTCGTATTCAGACTGCCGTACCATGAGAAAGACCGAGGCGGAAATGATCAGCGTGCAGAGATTGGCCAGGGAGTTGGCGGTCCCGGCGCCGAAAATGCCCAGCGGTGGCAGACCGAACTTTCCGAAGATAAGGATGTAGTTGAGTGGGACGCTGATGAGGCAGCCGACCACCTTGATCGCGGCGACGAGCATGGTTTTCCCCCGTCCGGTGAAGAAGGAGAGAAATCCAAGCTCCATACAGGTGAATCCCGCGCTGGGAGACATCGCGGTGAAGTATTCGGTTTCGAACGCGGCGATCGCCGGATGATGCCTGTTGTGGGCGATGATCCACGCGCCGCCGGCGGGCAGGAGGAACGTGAGCAGCAGCGCGACGAACGTGCCGAAATAGAAGCCGTTCCATGCCGCCTGCACGCAGCCGATCCGGTCATCTGTCCCGTGAAACTGGGCGATGACAGTGGCGGTGAAGCTGGTGGTGATCAGGAAGAACGCCATCAGAGTGAAGAACATCTGCCCGGCGGGCATGGCGGCGGCGATTTCCTCCGGCGAATCGTGGGCGAGGAAGATCCGGTTGGTCAGCATCATGACCGTGTTGCTGGCGCTCAGAATGATCAGTGGCCAGGCGATCCGCCAGATCTCGAGGTAGCCGCCCGGTTCGATGAACTGCCGCCGGCTGAAGTAGCCGGCGAACGTTCGGACTGGTTTTGAGAGCAGTGAAATTCCCATGGGGATGATCCGGTTGAAATTGTTAAATGCGTAATATAGTCCGGAAGTCCTGATTGTCAATAAAGAAAGAGAATATTTCCCGGGAATGCGCTGTCTTACCGCTGCGGCAGGAGCTTTGCCGCGGTTTCCCGGTTGCGGTTTTCCAATCCGAAGGAGTCGCTGTAGTCGAAGACCTCCGGCATGTTGCTCCAGATGTCGACCGGTTTGTGGGCATCCGCGCCGACGACGGTTTTGACGCCGCACTCCGCCGCCAGATCCCAAACCGGATTCCAGGGGTACTGTCTCCGGAGCTCCCCGGCGCTCTCCACCGGCGGTTTGCGGAAGCCGTTGGCGTTGATTTCGAGCGGCACGTCGAAGGCGAGCGAGGCCTGCATGAGATCGCGGTAGAGCGCGCCGAGTTCCGGCGTCCATTTGCGGAACCGGACCAGCGCCATGTCGGGGTGGGCGAGGTACGCGATGAAACCATATTCCATCATCCGGATCGACTCCTCGATACAGCCGCGAACCAGTTCCAACTCATCCGGACGGATGTCGCCGACCCAGATGAGTTCCCCGGCGCGGCGGGTGAAGTGAACGGCTCCGATCAGATAATCGATGCCGTATTTGCCGAGATAGACTTCGCGGTAGAAGTCCGGTCCGAGTGAGGGGAGGTAGTCCGCCTCCAGTCCGGCGAGGAGTGTGAGCGAGGGGAACTCCTCCCGCGCCTGCCGGATGTCGTCGCAGTAGGCGGCGAGTTCGGAGAACTCCATCCGGGTTGAGGCGTATTCTCCACCCGGGAAAGGGGAGTGGTCGGAGAAACCGAGCAGGCTGAATTCCTGCCGCACCGCTTCGGCACAGTAGTCGCGCACCTCTCCCTGAGCGTGTTTGCAGCGGCGGGTATGGGTGTGCAGATTGACATGCGGCGGCTGATTCATGCTTCCTCCCCGCTGTAAATTCGCGTATAAGCCTCGTAGGCCTTGCGATAGCGGGAGGCGTTGGCGGGACTGAAGCTCTTGTTGGTGTAGCCGCGGTAACGGTTGATCTTGATCGACGCCCGCTCGAAATAGATGCGCAGCTGATTGATTACGCTGATCTCGTAGTCGCCGAGAAATTTTTCGGAGCGGAGCAGTTCCGCCTCCGTCTGGGTGACGCCGAGTTCTTTGAGCGGAGAGACGGTCTCGTCCTGCAGCAGTTCATCCTGAAGCTCCAGCGAGTCTCCAAGCGTCTGGGAGATGTTGCGGATCAGCAGCACGAAGTGCAGAATACCCCGTTCGCGCGATTCGGTGTCCGGGCTGGAGAGCATTCGGAGGATCGCCCGGGTGTCTTCCACCGCCCGCTGCATGAGCCTGTTGCCGATGGTGTAGATGCGGCTGCGCTCAGCCTCCTCCCGGGCGAAGAGATCGTCGGAGAAGAGTTTCGCCGCGCAGTCGTAGGCGGCGTCCCGCCGCCCCATCAGCGGCGGCAGATTCATCTTGATCTGGGGATCCGCGCTGCGGAGCGGCTTGTGCCGGGGCACGGCGGGACGGAGAAAATCCCAAGTCCGCTTGACCCGGCTGATGATTTCACTGGGCAGATTGATGCTCATGAACCGCTCCCTGCTGCGGAATCCACCGCGCGCCTCCGGAGAGTGCGCGGCGGAGGATTGATTTACGGCAGATAGGTGAACTGGAACGCCTTGCTGGCCTTGACCGCTTCGCGAATCTTCTGCACGAGCATGCCGGGCACTTCGACGTTGGTTTTCACCACCGTGAGCGAGAGGCCGGACTTGAGGTCCTGCGGCGCACGGATGTCGACGATGTTGATGTTCTTCTCGCCGAGGATTCCGGCGATCCGGCCAATGACGCCCGGTTCGTCTTTGTACTCGACGAAGAGGTGGTGACCGGTCGGCTCAAGGTAGAGGTGATCGAAGTCGTTCAGGCGCGAAATCATCAGGTTGTTTTCGGTGATGGTGCCGCGCGTGCCGGCTTTGTAGATCAGGTTGCCGCCGACGAAGAGGTCGATGCTCATCGCCTGGCCGTAATGCTTGGAGTTGTCCACTTCCCGGTTGATGAGTTCGATTCCGGTCTCCGCCAGGAACTGTTCCGCATCCTTCGGGCCGTTGTCGGCGGCGAAGTCGGCGGCGATTCCGGCGGCGAGCGCGGGAGTCATCCACTTTGCGTACTTGGCCAGGTCGCCGTAGAAGCTGGTTTCGATCCGGGTCGGATTGTTATCCTTTCCGAGGTAGGCGTTGGTGAGCGCGGTCAGCACGTAAGCGAGTTTCTGGTACTTGGCGTCGAGCCCGTCCGGCAGCGCCTTGTTGACCACACAGTTGGTGATACCCTGTTCGAAGTAGGCGATGGTCTGCTCCGCCGCGCGGCGGGCGGCGACGAAGTTCGCCTCATGGGTGTTGGCGCCGAGGTGCGGCAGCATGATGTCGGCGATGTCGGCGACGCTCTTCGGACCGGCGGCGTCCTTCGGATAGACGTCGTTGCAGAAGATGATCTTCTTCTCCGCCTTGGCGGCGCGGAGATCCTCTTCATTGATGATTCCGGACCGGGCGCAGTTGATCAGCATGGCGCCGGGCTTCATCAGCTCCAGCAGGTGCCGGTTGACCATGCCGCGGGTCTCATCATTCTCGGGAATGTGCAGCGAGACGAAATCGGACTCCGAAAAGATGCGGTCGACGTTGGTCAGTTCGACGCCGAGCTTGTCGGCGAGGGCGGGCGAGAGGATCGGGTCGTAGCCGAGAATTTTCACTTCGAATCCGGCAAGCCGTTTTACCAGCAGCTGGCCGATGTTGCCGAGCCCGAGGATGCCGACGGTCTTGCCGGTCAGTTCGCGGCCCATGAACTTGCTCTTCTCCCACTCTCCGGCGCGGGTGGAGATATCGGCCGGAATCAGATGGCGGCTGGCGGCGAGTATCATCGCAATCACCTCTTCGGCGACGGCGTTGGAGTTTGCGCCGGGGGTGTTCATCACGTCGATGTCGCGCTTGCGGGCATATTTGATGTCGATGGTGTTGAATCCGGCTCCGGCGCGGACGATCAGTTTCAGCTGCGGCAGCTGGTCGATGATCTCCGGCGTGATTTTTTCACTGCGGACGATCAGCACTTCCGCGTCGCTGTTGGCTTTGATCAGGTCGGCGAGAGGAGTCGCGGCATCGAGCATCACCTGATAGCCGCGTTCGGAAAGAAGCTTGGCGGCGAATTTGTCCAGTTTAGTGGGAATCAATACCTTGTGCATGATTAAGTCTCCATCTGGTTATGGATGTTTGGGGTCTTTTTAATAACAGTTTCTTAATATATCACGCCGCAGTTTTTTTTCAAGGAATCAGCACCCGCTGAAACGGATGAAAACCACCTCGCGGCGGCAGCGGAACCGCCAGGGCGGCGACAGATTTCCCAGGCCGGAGGTCACGATCATGCGGGTATCGGTCCGGCGTCGTCGGAATTCCCCGTAGGCGAGACGGCGATTGTAGCGACTGGGGGTGAAGAGCGGACCGATAAACGGCAGCCGTATCTGGCCGCCGTGGGTGTGCCCGCAGCAGGCGAGCCGGACACCGTCAAACGCATCGCCGTTATCAAGCGCGATGACGGTATCCGGATTGTGCGCAAGCAGGATGACGGTCTGCGTCGCCGGCCACAACCCCGGTACGCGCGGCGTGCCCCGGGCGATGTCGTCGCAGCCGTAGACATAGAGGGCGTCGTCCCTCCATGACTGGTTGCAGAGAAAGCGGAATCCATTCTGGTCGAAGATTTTGTTCCACAGGCTGTTCGGAATCCAGTACTTGCCGCGCTCCCAATTCCCGGGGATGGCGAGCCGGACCGGCGCTGAATCCGCGAGGATCTTCAGGAGTTCGGGGAGGCGCCCGATGTCACAGCCGTCGGCGACGAGGTCGCCGCCGGTGAGCAGTACATCCGGTTGGAAGGCGGCGACCGCTTCGGCCGCACTTTCGGCGATACGGAAATCGGCGGGAGTCCCGCGGAAATGGACGTCGGCGAGAAAGGCGATTTTTTTTCCGGCGGCGGCCGGTGCCGGGATCCGGTAGAGGACCTTCGACACCGGGCTGCCGGATTCCACGGCGGCCCTTTCATAGGAGACCACCTGCCGCCAGTTCTTCAACCGTTCCGGGTGAGGAACAGTCAGAGGAAAGTAGTGCTGGTGAAGCCGCCGGTTCACGCATCAAGCTCCGCAATGATCTCCGCGGAGAGCGGGCGGACCGCTGCCAGCGTGCATCTGCGCCCGCCGGGAACCTCGAAGGTGTCCCCCTGACGGTGGTTGAGCACCGCTGCTCCGAGGCGGGTTCGGTAGGAGAGGAACTTCCGCTCCGGATCCCCGTCCCAGGCGCCGAGCAGCTGGTGGATTTCGACTTCGCCGTCGTCGTAGCGCAGTTCGATTTCCGAACCGATGACGGCGGAATCCTCCACCTTGACCGCCTTCAGATTGAGCGGCTGAATGCGGGCGAGCTCCCGTTCCAGTTCCGACCGGCGGCGGCTGAGGAAGTTCCGGCGCTCTTTCGCGGCGTCGAATTCGGAATTCTCCCGGAAGTCGCCGTGGGCGCGGGCGACCTTCAGCGCTTCGCGGTTTTCCGGAACGTGGATGTTGATGATGTCATCCAGCTCCTGCATCAGGCGCTTATGCGATTTGACACTGGTGTAGTTCGGTTCGTTGGTGACCGCTTCGCGGCTCTCGGTGACGCCGATTCCCGCCTTGAGGATACGCTGCCCGGCGCCGTTTTCGAGGTAGTCACGCAGCATCGGCGAAATGCGCGACAGCTTCACCATCAGACTCTGCCGTTCTCCCGGACTCAGGAAAAGTGCGCCCTGGAGCACCGCCGAGAACATCATCGCATCGCCGTCGGCGGCCTCGATCAGCTGCTTCTGGAAATCGACGTTGTCCAGCAGCAGCCCGCGCAGTTCGCGAATCGCCGCGCTCCACGCTTTCGGCAGGTTGTCCGCGGAGAGTGCGCGGGAGATGTTTTCGACGTTGATGAGGCCGAGCAGTTCCTTGCTGGGACGTTTTTTGCGGTTCTTCCAGATCCAGAGCAGCAAATCGGCGCTGCACGCCTTGTGTTCGCGGCAGCTGTCGAAGAGGAGTTCATCGGAGACCCCGGCGCAGACGCTGTTGAGCGATTTGAGCGGCAGCTTCATCGCACATTCGGCGAGGTACTTTTCGGGGAATACCACCGCGGTGGCGGCGGCGAGGCTTTCCAGCAACTTGGCGGGCAGTTCGCCCCAGACGCTCAGCTGGATGAGCGGCACCCGGCCGGGAGTGGTCGGCCAGAACGGAGCTTTGGCCAGAAGCGGCGTACAGATTTCGCGGAGCTGTTCCGGCGTCGCGCGCAGATGGAGCCGGGCGATGATCGACGCGAGCAGCTTTGCTTCGCGGGCCGCCGTATCGGGTTTGAGATTCTCGAAGAAGCGGCGGAATCCGGCGGCTTCCTCATCGGAGAATTTCCCGGCTTTGCGCTCCTCCTCATTGGTGAGCAGAAGATCGATCTCCTTGAGGCTGCGCCCGTCGCAGGAGCGGCGAGTCCCGACGGCGGGTCCGGACGGAGTTTCCGAATTCCAGTATTTATCGAAAGCGATCTTGTCGAGGTTGCGCACGCATCCGGCCTGCGCCATCTGCTGCATCACCGCGTCGGAGACCGGCACCACCGCCCGGCGCGCGACGATGGCGCGGAAATCGCGGGAGGTGATCGGCACCTTAAGAGCTCCGACTAGGCGGTTCAGTTCCGGGCCGGGGCTGAGGATCACGGCGTCCCGCAGGATGATGTCCAGCGGAATCGCGGCCGAGCCGCCGGTGAGTCCGAAGGCGGAGACCGCCAGCGAGGCGTTGATGTTGTCGATCGCCCCGGCGGTGCACCAGCGGTTCGAGGAGGGCAGGAAGAGCACCATGCCGCTCTTGAGGGAGAGCAGCCGCTGGAGCCTGGCGCTCACTTCGGCGAGCGGAACATTTTCATCGCGCACGCCGATCGCCTTCATGACCGGATTGCGGCCGAGGTAGGGGGGCAGCGCGGTCTTGATGCCGGCGACCAGCATCTTCCGGAAAATCGGGCTGTCGGTCATCGGCAGAGCGGCGAGCCCGACGCAGAAAGCCCCCTGGGCGTCGTCGAGTTCGTCGTCGCCCCAGGTTTCCCAGAGCAGATTGAGCTGTCCGAGGATGTCGGCGGGGATGGGATTCCCGGCGGAACTCAATGCTGCCAGCAGTTTATCGAGATTTTTCTTGGAGGGTTGTTCGAGGCAGGATACCAGCAATTCTTCAAAGGCGACCGAGTCCATTCTATTCTCCGATGCGTTTCCTCTTCCGGCCACGGGTGCGTCGCCGGAGGTGCACTGATTGGTTGTTGCTCTCATAATATAGCCTCTCCCGGGCCGCTTTTCAATGCGTGCCGGAGAAAAAAGCCGGGCAGCAGCCGGAGAACGGACAGTCGGCGCACCGACTGGTATCGGCGGAGAAATCCTCCTCCGCGATCGTGCCGTCCGGACGGATCGCCAGCTGCATCGCGTCGGCGTCGGCCCGGATGCCGGCGAGCGTGTCGCTGATGTTGAGATCCGGCGCAAGTTCGCTCACCGATCCGTCGCGGCAGTCGAGCCGGAAGGAGCGCACCTGATCTGGCGGAATCCGCCAGGTGTTGAGCGCGTGGAACTTGTGCAGAAGCGCGGTCTCCGGGGAGGCGTCGGATTCCGTTTCGATGATCCAGAGTTCACGCCCGGAGGATAGCGCGAAACAGGGTGCGCACCAGCAGGGGAGTTCGCCAATGCGCACCTCCAGCGGCGAGGAGAGGGGGCGCCGCCGTTCCGGCGGGATCCGTCGGAACCGGCTCCAGCCGTCCAGTTCGAGTGCCGCGACAGACTCCTTCAGGCGGGTTTCGAGTTCGGTGCGCAGGGTGTCGGCAGAGACGGCGGGCCGCAGCAGCTCCCGCAGCATCGGGGTGCGGTGATCCTGCTGCCAGAAGCCGAGCAGCATCCGGTTGAAATCCCGGGCGAAGGTGTGCAGCACACGGGAGCGCAGTTCGGCGCCGGAGAGGGAGTCCTCCTCTTCATTCCGGCGGTAGAAGAGTTTGCGCATCTCATTGCGGAGCAGTTTTTTGCAATAGCTGTCGCGAGAGTGGAGCGATTTCGCCAGATGGAGCTCGCGCAACACCGGGGCTGCCGCCGGGTCGTGGCCGCCGCGCGGCG
>CAZPWP010000004.1:0-19684 GCA_964590295.1 uncultured Victivallis sp. | reverse complement strand
ATCGTCGCGCTGGCTGTGATCGTCGGTACGATCGTGATCGCGCTGTTTCTGCCGCTGACCAAAATCATCGAAAAGCTGAGCTGACGTGGAGAAAACGGCGAATCTCATGAAGTGTCCGATTTACGCCGTCGTCATGGCCGGCGGGCGAGGGGAGCGTTTCTGGCCGAAGAGCCGGAACACCCGTCCAAAGCAGCTGTTGAAACTGACCGGCGATCTGACGATGATCGAGGAGACCGTCGACCGGCTCAGAGATGTGACGGATGTGAGCCATATTCTGATCATCACCAATCAGGAATATGTCGAAGTCATCCGGCAGCTGCTGCCGGAACTTCCGATCGAAAACATCATCGGGGAGCCGGCCGGTCGGGACACCGGTCCGTGTGCGGCGCTGGCCGCGGCGCTGGTCAAGGAGCGCGGCGGAGAGAATGCGGTCATGCTGCTGCTGCCGGCGGACCATGCGATCCGCCGACGCCGGGAACTGGCGGAGGTGCTGCGTGACGCGGCGGTCCTGGCGGTGGAGCGTCCGGGCTGTCTGGTGACGATCGGAGTTCCGCCGACCGGACCGGAGACCGCCTACGGCTACATCCATTGCGGGGAAGAGCTGGAAATGCGGGGCCGGACCCGGTTTTACCGCAGTCTCGGCTTCAAGGAGAAACCGAATGCAGAGCGGGCGCGTGCCTTTGTCGAAGCGGGCTGTTACCGATGGAACAGCGGCATGTTCATCTGGCAGATCCGTTCGCTGTACGAAGCGTTCCGCCGCCATGCGCCGGAACTGGCGGAGCTGTTCGACGACATCGATGCGCTGATCCGGGCGGGAAAGTTCGAAAGCGGCCTGGCGGAGCGATTTCTCGCCGCCCGGAAGATTTCGATCGATTATGCCGTGATGGAGAAGGCGGAGGATGTCGCGGTCGCCGAATGCCGGTTCGACTGGGACGACGTCGGCAGCTGGACCGCATTGCGCAACCATCTGCCGGTCGACGGCGACGGGAACGCGGTGGAGGGGCTGTTCGCCGGGATCGACACCCGGAATCTCACCGTCGTCGGCTCCGCCGATCACCTGATCACCGCGATCGGCGTGCAGGATCTGGTGATCGTCAACACCGGCGATGTGACGCTGGTCTGCCGGGCGACCGAGGCGCAGCGGCTCCGGGAGTTGGTCAAACTGGCGGATACCCGGCCCGAACTGAAGAAATACCTGTGATGCTTTATCTGCTCAACATCGGCAACACCCACGCCCAGCCGGGGGTGTGGAACGGGAATTCGATCGAACTCCTGCCCCGGATCCCGACGGCGGAGCTTTGTCCGGAGCTGCTGCCGACCGATCTGCCGGTGGCGGCGGCGACGGTAATGCCGGAGATGCGCCGGGTGCTGAGCCGTGAGGATATCTTCTGGCTGACGCCGCAGAGCGCCTCCCGGTGCGTGGATTTCAGCTGTGTGGACAGTTCCACCCTCGGCGCCGACCGGGTCGCCAATGCGGTGGCGCTGGCGGAATTTCATCCATTGCCCGCGCTGGTGGTGGACTGCGGAACGGCGATTACGATTGAGATCGTCGACAGGGGGAAGATTTTCCGTGGTGGAGCGATCGCGCCGGGCCGCCGCCTGATGCGGCGGGTGCTCTTTTCCGGCACAGCTCAGCTGCCGGAAATCCCCTTCTCCACCGATCTGCCGGAACGCCCCGGCACCAATACGCAGGAGACGATCCGATTCGGCGTCGACCGCGGAGCCGCGGGTCTGGTCCGCGAACTGGTGGAGTGTTCCGCAACAGCATACGGCTGCGTCACCCGGATTGTCACCGGCGGCGACGCGCCCTTCTTCGCCGCGGCGCTTGCCCTGCCGGCGGCGGCGCCGGAGTTCACGCTTCAGGGCATTCAAATCGCCTGGTCCCGTTCGCAGGCCTGATTTTCGATCTCATTTCCCCGGAAAAATATGATTCCGCGCTTGCCTTATTTACAATAATATGGTATTTTATACAGAAACAGGAACGGGGGGGGAGACCATGCCGGAAAAGAAACCGCTGATACAGGTACTGGACCGGGCGATGGATCTGATGGAGATGCTGGCGCGGGCGAAGAAGCCGCTGCGGGCGACCGATATTGCGCGGGAGATGGGGCTGAGTCTGCAGCGCGCCAACAATCTGCTGCGTGCGCTCTATCTGCGGGGATACCTGTCGCAGGATGAATCGCGCAGCTACCGGCTGGGACCGCAGTGTCTCTACCTCGGAAGTTTCGCCGACCGCTGGAGCGAACTGCGTGCGAAGCTGGCGCCGCCGCTGGCGGAACTGACCCGCAAAACGGGGTTGAGCGGATTCGCCGGAATCATCGAAAACGACCGGTTGCTCTGCGTTGCACTGGTTCCGGCGGAAGAGCCGGAAATTCCGATTCAACCGCCGCAGTTCTGGATGGAGGAGCTTCACTCTACCGCCTGCGGTCGGGTGCTGCTGGCGGCACTCACGCCGGAAAAGCGGCGGCGGCTGTTCGCCCGGACGACCCGGCGGAAGATCACCGGGCGGACCGAGGTGGATCCGGAGGTGCTGGAACAGCTCTGCGCCGAAGTGGTGGTGGCGGGATTCGCGGCGGTGGATGACGAGTCGCGGCCGGGAGTCTCTTCGCTGGCGATTCCGCTCCGGGACCGGGCGGGAAAGGTATACGCCGCCATCGCGCTCTCCGGCAGTCGCGGGAAATGGGAGACTCTTCCGTTTGAACACAAACTGAAAGCTCTGAACGAGGCGGCGGCGAAGATCCGGAGCTAACGGGATGTGGCCGGGGGTCTCTGCTGGCGATTCTGACCGGTTTCATCTGGACGGCGATCGGAGTGGTACTCAGCCGGTGTGCAAAAAAGAGCTTTGACGTGGTCGCCTACAACCTGGCGCAGACCTGCTTCAGCACCCTGTTCACCGCACTCTGCTGCGTCCGCTTCGGCCGGATCGTCCGGCGGAAACTTCTGCTGCTCCTTGTGCTGGTGGGTACGGGCGCGGTCATCAACTCCATCGCGCAGATGGTGGTGCGCCAGGGGAATCACGGTCCGGTGTGGCGATTTCGCAGGCGGCGCTGGTGATTCCGTTTCCGGCGGGCGTGGTGCTCCGGGAAAAGCCGTCGAAGCCGGATGCGGCGGGAACCGCGATGGTGCCGGCCTTTTCCGGCTTCGTCCAGCGGCTTTCCGTACCGGCGAGCGGAGCGGCACCGCCGCAGGCACCGTTCGCACAGGCGCACCCGGCGCCGCAGAGAACGGCGGCGGCGGCGAACATACCGAAGAGCAGTTGTTTCATTTTTATCTGATTTTCCCCCTGTTGAATTGATTTTCTGGAACCGCCCGGCTCACTTTGCGGGCGGCTCATCGGTTTCACTGCGTTTTTTTCTGAGTTCGGCGGCCTCGGCGGGGGTGATCTCTTCGAGGCGGACGTTGTCGAACCGGTAGATGCCTGCCGGCCAGTAGGCGTAGATGCGGACTTTCATCTTTACAGTATTGCGGGTGGGGCGGAAGGTGATCGATGCGGTGCGCCATTTGCCGGAAGGGGATCCCTTTGGCGCGAGGCGGGTCTGGTAGCAGTCGGTCAGCGTCTTGCGCCGCGGATGGATCATAAAACCCTTGATCCAGATAAACGGAGTGCCGGTACCGAGGTAGTCGACAGAGAGCTTGTAATCCTGCCCGGGCTTGACGTCGAGCAGGACACTGTCGAGCGCGGCTCCCTCGTAGGCTCCGACGCTTTTGAGCGGGTCGGAGGGGATAACCGGCGCCGGAGGCGGAGTTGCGGGATTCTCCTTGCGCTTCTTCTGGTATTCGAGCACCTGAGTGCGTTCCGGGCGGGTGTCGAGCTCGAGAATGCGGCCGCGGGCGCCGTCGGTCCGCCAGAAGCTGGTGAGGTTGTCGACCTTCTCCCAGTGGATGGCTTCGGTTTTCCCTTCGTCGAAATTGCCGTTCGGCAGAAGATTTTCCGCCCCCGGTGCGACGGCGGCGAAGAGAATGAACAACGGGAGAGTGCGCATGATTTTACTCCTTGTCAGTGAGCGGTGAGTTCGGCGCCGGGGAATCCTCCGCGCCGAGCGCCTTGAAGTAGCTGCCGACCCAGTCGTCGTAACCGGGCGGAATCTTTTCGGCGACGGCGGCTCCGGTGGAGAACTTCCGCAGCCGGGTGGTACGGATCGTCTCGGCATCGGCGCGGGCGACAGCGGCGATGGCGGTGCGGGCACGGCGCAGCGAGGCGGCAATTTCGCCCCGGATGCGGCGGATGTCGGCGCCGCCGGATTCCGAAGAGGCGTCGACGCGGGCGAGTTCATCGATCTTGCGCAGCGCGGCGTAGAGTTCGCCGGAGGGGAGCCCCCGGGCGCTGACCTGCCGGAGCAGGGCAAGGGTGCGCTGTTTGAGTTCGGCCTGTTCCCCGGCGAGGCGGGCGGCGATGGCGGGATCCTGGTCGGGGGTGGTGCCGGAGAGCCCCTCGGAGCCGACGCCGGACTGTTTGCCGCCGCCGGTGGCGCCGCCCTGGGAGTCGTTGGAACGGTCCTCGACCGTGCCCGCTTCGAAGGGGGACTGGACCAGCCGGGTGGGGGTTTTGCGTCCGCCCTTGCCGGTGGCGGTCTTCTCGACGAACTGTCCGGAGGATTTGCCGGAGCGCCCCTCTCCGGAGCGGCCGCCGACCTCGTTGTTGTTGGGCAGCACATTGCCGGTGATCCCCTTGGCCTGCATGCTGTCGATGGTACCGTCGGAGACGCCCCAGCCGAGGCCGTCGTCGGTGTCGAAGGTGAAGGAGTTGGTGCCGTCGGAGGTATCCTCGCTCATCACCTCCTCGGTCTCGATCAGGTCGCCGATGATGTCGGTGAGTTCAGCGGGCAGGTCGGTGAGGTCGACGTCGGCCATCTCGCCGTTCTCCTCGGAGATCCATTTGATGTAGTCCCTGGCGTCGGCGAGCCAGCGTTCGAGGTTGTTGGCGACCGCTTCGGCGCTGTCGCAGGCGGTGTTTTCGGCGAGGGTGGCAATTTCGATCTTCTTTTTGACCAGCGCGTCGCCCGCCTTCTGCAGCTCCTCGTACATCTCGACGAATTCGTCGGCCATCGCGGAGTTGGAGAAATCCTGATTCTGAAGCTTGGAGAGGTCGTTGAAGGCGGCCCGGAAATATTTGCTGAACTCCGCCTCCTTCGCGGCGAGGTCGCCGAGGAGCTTCTCCTCGCCCTCGCTCCAGTCGTCGGTCTTCGCCGGGTCGAACGCCTCGGTCTGCGCGATGATCTTCTTCTGTTCGGTACGAAATTCGGAGAGTTTCTCCTGAAGATCCTGAAGTTTTTCGTAGAACTCCTTCTCTCCGGCGGCCTCCATCTTCTTCTGTTCGCGCTTCTCCCAGCTGCGGTGGACGGCGGCCAGCCCGGTCAGCAGACGGCGCAGCCGGTCGATGGCAGCACTCTGGTGGAGCACCACCTCGTTGAGATGGCGGGTCAGATCGTCCCCGGAGCGGTTGAAGGGGGGCGCGGTCTCCTTTTCGAGCGGAGCGAACGCTTCGGCACTGAGCGCGTCGATGGCGGCGGCGGCCTTCGCCGGAATCGCGTCGGCGCGGCGCATCTCCTTCACCAGCGGCCGGGTGGAGTTGCAGAGCCGGGTGATCTCCCGCTGGCGGTTGTGGAGATTCCGGGCGTCGTTGAAACGGAAGTTCCGGAGCCGGGCGGTGACGAAGCTGCGGGCCGCCTCCTGTTTGTCGAGCACGGCAAAGAGGATCTTGTAGAGCCCGCCGTCGCCCTGACTGGAAGCGGCGCGGCGGAGCTCCCCCAGCGGATCGGTGACGTGGATGGTGAGCGGCAGGGCGTTCCCGGGGCGGGAGTCGGGCTGGAAATCGAACGCGGCGCAATGCACCTCGACCGTGCTGCCCGGCGGGAAGTCGCGCGGACTCAGGCGGAAGGGAACCGCCTCGCGGATGGTTTTGCGGGGAGGAGTTCCCGGGTAGTCGTAACTGCGGATTTCGGCGCTCTGTCCGTCGCGCCGGGCGGAGAGGACGATCCGGCGGAGCGCCGCGTCATCTTCGGCGGAGAGCTCCAGCATCACGGTGGAACCGGCGGGCGCCTCGAAGTTCCGCTCGCGGTTGAGAAAGCGCACCGCGGGGGGGTGGTCGGTGCGGCACTTCAAAAGGTAGCGGGCGGAATCCGGATAGCGGATCCCGGCGGCAGTATCGACCAGCGTGACGGAAAGCGTGGTGTCGCCGGTGAGCGTGAAGGCTTCCCCGGGAACCACCTCCATCCGGTATCCGGCGGGCGGACGGGCCGAAAAGCGGATGCTGCTCCCCTTCCAGAGGGTGAATTCGCCGCGCGGCTCGGTGGAGTTCTCGCTCTTCAGCCCGAGGTAGGCGGGCGGCGTCGCGGCCAGTTCGATCGCTTCGAAGCGCGGCGCGGGCCGGACGCGGATCCGGTAGCTGCGCGAAGCGTCGCGGCCGCATTCGATCCGGTAGACGGCGTCGCGGGTGATGCCGGCGAGTTCCCGGGTGGCGCCGCGGTCGTGACCGGCCATGTCGAGGCTGGAGACGCTTTCGCCCGACTCGATCCGCAGCCGCAATCCGGCGCGGGGGCGGCCGTCGATCAGCGCCGACGCGCGGATCAGCACCTTGCCGCCATAGGGGATCTCCACGTCGCCGGGTTCGACCCGGAATTCGGTCCGGTTAATGGGCGCGAGCTCCCGCCACGGCATGGCGATCCGGCGGAAGGCGTTCGCGGCCGGACGGGGCCAGAGCGAGGCGTATCCGGCACAGAGCAGAACGGCCGCGAGCAGCATCCCGCCCTGGCGGCGGAGCTCCGGCAGCCGGGAGATCCGGAACTTCTCCCGCTTCTCCGCGGCGGCGGCGGCAGAGCCGGCGTAGACGCGCCGGATCGACTCCGGCAGGTCGGTGCGGGTGCGGAATTCGATGCCGTTGATCAGCGCGTTGCCGGGGATGTGGAGCCGCTTCTCCAGTTCGAGCGCGATGGAGCGGTCGCTCCGGCGCCGGAGCGCGAACAGAAAGCGGCCGGCGAGCCAGATGCCGCCGACGGGCAGCGCGAACAGAGCAGCCCAGAGCAGCCAGCGCAGGAGGTCATTCCAGCCGAAGAGGTTGTCCAGCGCCGCCGCGCCGAGAGAGCCCGCGCCGAAGAGCGCACCTGCGCGGAAGAGCGTCGAAACCGCCGCCCGGCGGAAGAGATAGCGGCGGAACTCAATCAAGATTGCGGATAAACTGTCCTTCATTCTCGCCCTTTTCTCCGGTTTTCAGTTCGATATGATCGCCCGGCGCGACGCGGCCGAGCCGGGCGAATTTCAGGAGTTTGCGCGGGGAGTCGCTGCCCGGCTGTTTGTAACGCACCGGAATCTGGCGGGTGTCGAGCTTCCACGCCTCTCCGTCGAAGTGGAAGTTCCAGATATCCAGGTGCCAGACGCCGCCGCCGCCGGGCACATGCTTTTCGGCGGCGTAGAAGTTCGACCGCCGCTTGTAAATGAGCGCCCGCGCCCGCTTCGCGTCGCCGTTGGCCTCCAGCAGCCAACGGTCGGGGAAGAAGTCATCGGCCAGCGGGACGACCCGGCGCATTCCATCGAGCTCCTCCGGCTTGACCGGCGTCCCGGCGAGGCCGTAGAGCAGGAAACGGTCGGTGCGAAGGTAGAGTTCGTAGTTTCCCGGCAGCAGCGGCGGGAAACGGAACGAGCCGTCCGCCTTGACCGTGCCGGGGTAGACCACGTTGCGTTCCACGTCGAGCAGCATCGCCGCCTGCAGTTTCCCGTATCCGGAGAGCTTCCCGGTAACCGGTTTCGCCGGAACTTTCTCCGCCTTCGGGAATCGGATGGCAACCGGGTAGACCGTCTCTTCGAGCGTTTCGCCCACCTTCCCCTTGATCTGCCGGGTGAGGAAGATCTTGCCGTTCCCCTGCTCGCCGCGCAACCGGAAGGCGAGCGAGATCAGGTGTCCCTTGAGCTTTCTGCCGGAGACCAGCTCCACCTCGGTCGCGAAGTTGATGAAGGGATAACTCCCATCGAGATAGGTTTTGTCCACCTTGCCCGCCTCGGTGTAGAGCCAGGGGTGGTTCATCGTCGCGCTTTCGACGCTCTGGGTGATCGAAACGAGGTCGGCGAGCTGAAACTTCTGCTGGATCCTGCTGTCGGGGAGCCGCAGGATCAGCGGGCGGTTCCCCATGATCGAAAGTTCGCCCGACCGGCTGCTGCCGTCGGAGTAGAGGATCACCGCAGGTTCGGCAAACAGCGTCACCGCCGCCGTGAAAAGCGCGGCGGCGAGGGCGGCGGAACGGAACGGAATCCGGAACAGAACGTGATCGATATTCAATGCAGCCTCCTCCTCATGAACCAGATGAGTCCCGCCAGCAGCAGCGCCGCCGCGAGGAACCAGATTGTTTCAAAGACCGGCCGGAACTCCCGTTCGACCGCGCTGTGCGAAACCAGTTCGGCGAGATCGGCGGCCAGCCGGTCGAGGTCGGCGGGGGCGTAGATCCGCTCCGGAGATGCGATGCGGCGGAAGTTCCCGTCGAGAGTGCGCAGATCGGCGCTCTCCTCCATCGCCTTCCCGACAGCGACCGGCACCACCCGGCGCGCCTCGGGGCGGGATTTGCTCCGGGCGAGAATCTCCAGCTCGCCCGCCGCACCGTCCGGAAAGGTGACGGCTCCGAGGAAATTGCCGGACTTCTGCCGCCGGAAAAGGATCGTCCGCGCCGCCGCGTCTCCGGCAGAGAAGGCGCCGATCACCTCCTCCGTATCCGGCGGCGGCGTCACCTGGATCGCCGCCGCCTCGCCCGGCAGTGGCAGGGCCGGAAGCAGTTCCACGCGCCACTGCGCGGCGGCGCGGCTGCCCAGCCAGGCGGAGAGTTCCGCCAGAAACGCGCCGAAGTTGGCGTCGCGCTCGGAGGCGTTCTTCCCCCACAGCGGGAGCGACGGCGACAGAATCGCCGCCACCTGGCCCCGGCCGTAGGACATGGCGACCACCAGCGGGAACTCCCCCGCCTGGAGCAGAACCGACGCTCCTGGCTTGAGCGATTCGACCGCGCGGAGCCCGCGGACCGTGCCCGGAGCGAACCGGCCCGCGAAGGGGCTCTCCTCCGGCGCGGTGATCTCCAGCGGTACGTCGGGCAGTTTCTGCGCCGACGGCGTGAAGGGGAGCAGTCGGGCCGCGGGCGAACCCGGCGTAACGGAGAAGGAGTCCGCGCCGCCGAGCAGCACCAGCGTGCCGCCCTGTTCGACGTAGGATTCGACGGCGGCGAGCTGTTCGCGCAAACCGGCGGATTCATCGAAGTCGCCGAGGATCAGCATGCCGACCGACTTGAGCGCCTCAGCGGAAGTCGGCAGTCCGTTTTCGAACCCCTTTCCGGCGCTGGAGCCGATCCGGCGGACGCCGCCCGCCGCACCGGCCGGGTAGAGCGCGGTGAAATCCGCCCTGCTCCGGGTGAAGAAGCGGACCAGCGGCCGGAATCCGGTGGAGAGCCGGGCAAACGAGATCAACGTGAAACGGGAGTCCGGCTCGGCGTCGACCGCGGCGGTGCGTCGGTTGTCCAGCACGGTCACTTCGCCCGGGAGCGGGGCAAGTTCGAAGGTGAGGCGATGAAGTCCCGCCATGGCGAGCTCCACCTTCACCGGAATCTGCCGGGTCTCGCCAGGACGCAGTTCGAACCGTTCGACCGCCGCCGGTTCGCCGTCGACCAGCAGTTTGAATTCGACCTGCTGCGGCGAATCGAATCCGGTGAGCGTCACCGGAATCCGCAGATCAAGCGACGCTCCGGCGCGCGCCGTTTCCGGCGCCCGGAACTCGCCGAACGAGAGGTTGGGCGCCGCGTTGAGTTCGCTGCCGAACTTCACGGCGAACACCGGGAAGTCCGCGCTTTCCATCCGGCGGCCGGAACCGTCCCCGCCGTCGGTGAGCAGCACCGTCGCGGCAAGCGCGCCCGCGCCGTACCGGCGATCAAGCGCGGCGAACGCGCCCCGGAAATGGGCCGCTCCGGCGGGCTCGTCGGTGTGTTCCTCCCGCAGCTGCCAGTCGAAGTCGAACCGGGTGGACGGAACGTCGTTCCCGAGGCGGCGGAGCAGCTGCCTGGCGAATTCGTCGGCCGCCGCGAACCGCGATTTCCCGCTTCCGGCGTCGCGGATCCCCATCGACAGCGAGGAGTCCACCAGCACCGCCACCCGGCCGGTCCGGTCGTCCGGACGGCGGATGATCACCACCGGATTGGCCGCCATGACGGCCAGAAGTCCGGCCAGAAGCCAGCAGACCAGCCGGAGAGGGCGGCACGTCGTCGTGCGCCGGACACAGTACCCCACCGCGGCGAGCACGAGCAGCAGCAGCCAGACCGGCGCCAGCGGAGCAAATGAGATCATGCGGCCTCCTTTCTGCACATCCGGCAGTCGACGCCGAAGAGCAGCAGCGCGGCCAGCAGCAGCCAGCCTGCCAGTCCGGTGCCGCGCCGGAGCTCCTCCAGGCGCAGCCGCCAGTCGCCGTCCAGCCGCAGTTCGCGCACGCCGGGAAGATTGCGGCGGAGTTCCGCGCCGGAGGAGACGGCCGGTTCCGATTCCGCCCCCGCCGGCTCGCTCCGGGTGACGGCGGACTCATCGTTCGGCGCCATCGCCTCGACCAGTTTCGCCATCGCCACCGGGAAAGAGCGCAGCAGCGGCCAGTTCGACGCGCGGCTGCGCAGGTCGAACGCGCTGTCGAACCGGATGCCGTCGCCGAGCTGCCGCGCCGTCAGCAGCGGAGTACCGTCGGAAAGGCGGAGCCATGTTTCCGCTCCCTTCGGAACGGCGGGCGGCGCAATCTGCTTCCACTCGACGAAATCCAGCTCCAGCAGGTCGTTGAGCGGTGCGAGCGCCCCGGCGAACTTCGTCTTCTTCCCGGCGGCCGGAATCCATTTCGCCGCCGGAACAGGGAGCCGCCAGAGCCGTCCGCCGTTCTTCACGAACGCATCGCAGCGGGACTCCGGCACCGTTCCGGCGACGATCACCAGGCCGAAGCGGCGGAGATCCCCGGAGCCGAGTTCCGCCGGAGAGAGCTCCTCGAAGCGGACGCCGAACCGCCCGTCGCCGCCGGGATCGAGGGCGTAGCGCAGAAAATAGAAGGGATCCGGCGACCGGCTGCCGCCGCACACCAGCGCGATCGACAGCGTCTCCGCGACCGGAAAGGAGAACTCCGCCCGGTTGTCGCCGGGAATATTCTCATCCTCGACCGCGATGCTCCCGACACACTCGCCCGATTGCGGCGCAAATTCAAAAGAGACATCGGTCCGTTCCCCCGGCGCAAGGCTGAGCAGCCGCTCCCCCGCCGGACGGGAGTTGAGCCGGAACTCCACCCGGCTCTCCGCCGGACGATTCGCGTGGTTGACCACCTTCGCCCGGAGAATCCGGCGTACTCCGGCGCGGCGCGGCAACTCGGAGAATCCGGCGATTTCGACCGAGAGATTGTCCTCGCGTCCCCGCAGCGGCAGGGCGTAGACGCGCGCCTCCTTCTCCCCGCTCCAGTTGCCGAGGGTGCTCTTCTGGAAGTCGGAGAGGAGGAACACCTCCCCGTTCCGCACCGTCCGGACCGCTTCGGAGAGCGCTTCGGAGAGCGTTCCGGCGCGCGGGGCCGTCTTCGCCCCGCGGATTCCCTGCCGCACCTTGTCGCGGTCGGCGGTCGGCAGCACGCCGGGCCGGGCGGAGGTGAAGAGGAGCGCCGTCTCCCCGCCGTCGTCGAAACCGTCGAGCAGCGCAAGCGCCGTGCGCTGCGCCGCCTGAAACGCCGTCTCCCCCGCCGGGAGTTTCCGCTCCATCGAGAAGGAATCGTCCAGCACGATCGCCCGGCGCACCGCGCCGCCGCCCGGCGGAGCGATTCCGCGCAGCCGCGGCTGGGCGACCGCGAGAACCGGCAGTGTCAGAATGAGAAAACGCACCAGCAGCTTCAAGAGATCCCGCAGACGGCGGCGCATCGCCGGATGGTGCTCGTCGCGCAGGAAGAATTCGAGGTCGGAGAAGCGCACCACCATCCGGCGCCGCCGGAAATAGAGGTGCAGCACCAGCGCCGCCAGCCAGACTGCCGGCAGAATCCAGAGCAGATGCGGTGCGCCCCAGTCGATCATCAGAACAACTTCTCCCGTTTCGCGAAGTACGCCGCCAGCGCCCGCTCGAACGGCGTCGAGCTCGACAGCGTCTCAAACATGAAATTCATCGAATCGCACAGATTCCGGAGTTTGCGGTTGTGCGCCTCCAGCCGCTTGAGGTAGACGTCGCGGACCGGCTCCGCCTCCAGCTCCAGCCGCTGCCCGGTCTCGATGTCCTGCAGCTCGACCCGCCCGCGGTAGGGGAAAGTGAGTTCCGCGTCGTTGAGCACCTGAAAGAGGATCACTTCGCACTGCTTGAACCGGAACAGCCGCAATGCCGGAGCGAAATCCCCGTCGAGCGAAAAGAAGTCCGAGAAGAGGATCGCCAGCGAACGGCGCGGCAGCTGTTCGGCGATCTGCCGCAGACAGGCGCCGTTCCGGGTCGCCCCTTCCGGCTTGAGCGATTCGAGCGTGCCGAGCAGCGCGGTGAGGTTCGCCCGCCCCGCGCGCGCCGGAGAGGCCCGCAGAATCCGGTCGGAGTAGACGAAGAGCCCCGACGCGTCCCGCTGCTGGTACATGAGGTAGCAGAAGGCCGCCGCAAGATAGCAGGCGTAGTGAAATTTGACCGGATGCTCCGCCGGGTCGCTCATCGCCATCGAACCGGAACTGTCGAGCAGGATGTAGCTCCTGAGGTTGCTGTCCTCCTCGAACTCCTTGATGTAATATTTGCCGCTGCGCGCCAGCGCCTTCCAGTCCAGATAGCGGATCGAATCGCCCGGGGCGTACTTGCGGTCCCCGGCGAATTCCGAGGAGAATCCGTGGTACGGCGAGCGGTGCAGACCAAGCAGCGCCCCCTCGACCAGCGAACGGGCGACCAGCTCGATCCCCTTCAAACTCTCCAGGGTCCGGGCAGGCAGGCAGGTGAATCCGGAGGCGGCTTCGCGTTTCATCTTATTCGGCGCTCTCCGGAACCGTCTGCAGCAGCTTTTCGACGAGGATGTCGCTGGTCAGGTTCTCGCCGACCGCGTGGAAGTTGCAGGCGACGCGGTGGCGCAGCACCTCCGGCGCGAAGCGGCGCACGTCGGCACAGCTCACGTTGATCCGCCCCTCCAGCGCGGCGGCGGCGCGCGCCGCCAGCAGGAGGTACTGCCCCGCCCGGGGTCCGGCGCCGTAGGAGAGGTTTTCGCGGATGAAGTCGGGCGCATCCGGATTCTCCGGCCGCGACATCCGGGCGAGGTCGGCGCTGTAGGCGATCACATGGTCGCTCACCGGAATCGAACGCACGCACTTCTGAAAGTGAAGCAGCATCTCCGCATCGAGTACCGGCTGCGGCTGCGGGCGGCTGTTGCCGGTGGTCTCGCGCAGAATCGTGATCTCCTGGTCGCGCTCCGGATAGGTGAGCTTGATCAGGAACATGAAGCGGTCGAGCTGCGCCTCCGGCAGCGGATAGGTCCCCTCCTGCTCGATCGGATTCTGCGTCGCCAGCACGAAAAAGGGGCGCGGCAGCGGATTGCGTACGCCGTGGTTGGAGACCTGCCGCTCCTGCATCGCCTCCAGCAATGCCGCCTGGGTCTTCGGCGGCGTCCGGTTGATCTCGTCGGCCAGCAGCAGATTGGTGAAGACCGGCCCGGGGACGAAACGCAGTTCACGCCGCCCGCTGCCCGGCTCCTCGTCGAGAATGTCGCTGCCGGTGATGTCCCCCGGCATCAGGTCCGGGGTGAACTGGACGCGGCGGAAATCGAGCGCCAGCGCCTGGCCGAGGCTCTGGACCAGCAGCGTCTTGGCCAGTCCGGGCACCCCCTGCAGCAGGCAGTGTCCTCCGGAAAGCAGCGCGGCCAGCACCGCCTCGATGACCGCCTCTTGGCCGATGACCGCCTTGCCGATTTCCGCGCGGAGAAGCGCGAACGCGCCGCCGAGCTGTGCGATCTCCTCCGGGAGCTGTTCGAGTTGGGATTGCATAAAATTCCTCTCCTAATGGGTTAAGAAGTAGCTTGCGATCGAACCGCCGAGACGGCCCGCCGCCTCCGGCGTGTACATGATGCTGCCGGGGCGCGGCACCTGCTGCCAGCCGCCGGCAAGATCCACCGGCGAGTAGATCAGCACCAGCCGGTCGCCGTCGGCGATGCCGTAGAGCAGCGGATAGCGCTCGTTCGGATAGCGCGCCGCCGCTTCGACCGAAAATCCGCTGCCGGAGAAGCGGTAG
This sequence comes from uncultured Victivallis sp., assembly GCA_964590295.1. Lineage (GTDB taxonomy): Bacteria > Verrucomicrobiota > Lentisphaeria > Victivallales > Victivallaceae > Victivallis. Next base: position 5,485 of record CAZPWP010000004.1, on the reverse strand, counting down.
GGGCCCCGGGTGAAGAGCGGATGGTTCTCCGGAATGCGTTCCAGATTCCGGCCGGGATAGAGCCGGGCGACGAGCTTCCGCACCGCCGCGTCGAATTCGGAGAGTCCCATCGTGTTGTTGATCAGCAGGAATCCGCCGTCGTCCAGATAGCGGCGCAGCCTGGCCGCCGCCGCGTCGGAGAGATTGAAGTTTCCGAGTCCGCCGAGGTAGCAGAAGGGGTAGTCGGAGAGTTCCGCCCGGTCGATGTTGACGTAGTTGACGCTCCCGGCGGCGTTGACCTTGAGATTCCGGCCGAGGTGGCGCAGAAAACGGTCGCCCGCACCCGGGTCGGAGTTCCAGAAGCCGTCGGTGACCAGCTGCGCGAAGGGCACCTGTTCCGGATTGGCCGCGCCGGGCTCCGCCTCGCTCTCGCCCGCGGCATAGCGCCGGGCGCTATCGAACCAGCCGATCGCGTAGAGCGCAAGGTTGACGCCGAGATCGATCGCCGCACCGGCCCGGTAGAAGATGGCCGACGGAATCAGCTCCGGATAGGTGTTGTCCCACCCGCAACCGAGCCCGACCGGAGAAATCACCGCCGCCAGCCGCGGCCCGAGAAAGAGTCCCTCCAGTTCAAACGGGCGGTTCCTGTCACGGTTGGTCTCCCCGCCGACCAGCGATTTGGCTATGTGGAAGACCGGATGATCCGCCGGAACCCGCCGCAGCGGCGCCTCCGGCAGGATCCGGCGCAGCTCTTCGGCCGCACTCCGCAGAAAGAAGGGGGAACCGACCACCGAATCGAACCAGATCATGCCGCCGTCGAGCAGATATTTGCGCAGTTTCGCCCGCTCCTCCGGCGTGAAACTGATCCGCCGCCCGCCGGAGATGAGCAGAATCGGCACCTCCGACGGGTCGCCGGAGAGCATTCCGAGGTCGAGCGATGCAGCCTGATACTCCAGCCCGCTGCGGGCCTTGAGCTGGCGGAGCAGCTGCTGCGCGTCCGCCGGAACCATATTCCAGTCGAACACCCGGGTCACCACCCCGTTCGGCCAGGTGTAATCGAGGTAGCCGCCCCAGATCACCTTGCCGATCAGCGTCGTCGGCGCGGGCGGATGCTTCTTCTCCGAACGGCGCAGCGGCGTCGCCGGCAGCGGCAGCGGCGGCAGCGACTCCCCGCCCTGACGGCGCTGCGCCCTGGCCGCCGGCGGACGACCGACCGGACGAAGAAAGGCATCCTCCTCCGGCGACGCGGCCCCCGCCGCCAGCGCGGCCGCAAGCAGAACTCCACAATATCGCAGAACGTTTCTCATCGCTCCACCTCCTTTTGACGAATCTCCTTCAGCAGCCGTGCCGCCGTGACCGCCACACGGGAGCGGGGGGCGGCATCGAGCACCTCTTTCCACGCCTCGATCGCCGGAGCGGTCTCGCCGCGCCCGGCGTAGAAACGGCCGAGTTCCAAAGCGATTTCCGCGCGCAGCTCGTCCTCCTCCGGCGCGAGACTCCGCGCCAGTTCCAGCAGCCGCGCCGCCGAGCGGGGACGGCCCAGCCCCGCCTCCAGACGGCTCTTGAGCAGCAGATAGTCCGGCGCGAGGCGGATCGCCGGACGCTGTTCCTCAAGCTGTTCGGCGTAGCGCATCCCGTCGGAAAATTTCCCGAGCACGATTGCGTTGCGGATCGCCAGCTTGATCCCGTCCAGCCGGAGCAGCTGCCGCCGGTCACCGCGGTCCGGGGGAGAGGCGATCTTCGCGGCGAGCGCCTCCGCCGCGGCCCGTCCCTCCTTCATTGCGGCAAGATCCGCTTCAAGGAGTTCATACGCCCGCACCCGCGCCTTCGGCAACGGGGAGCGGTCCACCGAAGCGAACGCCTCCGCGGCGGGTTCCGTCTTTCCGGAGCCGTAGAAGAGCACTTCCGCCAGCGCCAGGCGGGCGGTGTTGAGTTCCGACGGCGCCTTGAGCCGGGCGATCAGGTCCCGCAGCTCCGCCGCCGCGGTATCGAACTCTTCGCGGCGCCGCTGTTCGTCGAGCCGGGTCGCCTCATAGTGGCGGAAGAGCACCTCCGGCTCGACCGCGTTCTGGTTGCGGATCATCGTCTCGTAGAACTCCCGGCTCTCCTTCGCCAGCTTCGCCCGGCGGAGCGCTTCGCTCAGATAGCGATATCCTCCCTCCTGCAGCCCGGTCTCCCTCTCCTGCGTCAGCGCGGCGCGGAGGATCTCCGCCTCGCGGCCCGGATTCGGCAGCGACTGCCCGAACCGGTAGCGCAGCTCCATTTTGTGGGAGATCTTCTTCCCGTCGGCAGTCCGGACCGTGACGACGTAATTGCCCGGCTTGAAACAGGCGTGGGTGAGCGTCTTCCCCTCCCGGGTGCCGTCGCCCCAGTCGACCGAACGAATTTCGGTGCCGACCTGCGGAGAGAGCGAGACAAAGTAGAGCTGGAGCTTCTGTCCCTCCTCGGTGAGCATCTCCTCCAGCGTCCAGCCGAAATCGGGAATCTTCCGCCCGTAGTCATCCAGCCGGGGGCCGACCTTCGCCCGGAGCACCGGCGCGTAGGCGCCCTCCGGAATCGGTGAGAACTTCTTTTCACCGCCCGGCGGACACCATCCCGCCAGCGAATAACAGCTCCCGCGCGAGTTGGCGTGCAGATAGGTGATGCGGTGAAGTCCGGCGGCAAGATCGATCGATCCGGAGCGTTCCCCCCGCAGTCCGCTCCAGACGTCGTGCTCCCCCGGCCAGGAGACGACCGGTTTGCCGTCGATCTCCAGAAAGGAGGCGTCGGTGGAGGCGGTGCAGAAGGTGTAACGGCCCGGCCGGGTGATCCGCAACACTCCCTCGAAGAGATGCAGGCTGCCCGAATTCGGCCCGAGCGGATTCCAGCCGGAGTAGATCCGCTTCTCGACCACCGCGCCGCACGGTTCCGCATCGTCGAGCAGCCGGTCGAACGCCTTCCGGTTCGGAACATTCCGGTACCTGACCCGGTAGACGCTCCGGATCACGCCGGAGGCGGGCTGCCAGTCGCTCGCCGCGTCGGCGGGCTTCCTCCCCTCCTCCAGCCGGAGGTTCTCCCCCGGCTTCGCGTTGAAGACGAAACGCACGAGCGACCCGCGGCGCAACAGCACCTTCGCCGGACGCTCGGCACGCAGCGAATCGGTCAGCCGGAAGTCGGGCGTCTCCAGATGACACTCCGCCTCGACCAGATGCAGCTGCCGGGCGCGCTCTTTCGTCTCCGGGACGGAGAGCCGCCGTTCCGCCGCCCCCGCCGGGAGGAGAATCCCGGCCGCCAGCAGTGCGGCACATCGTCCTGTTCTGAATCGCATCGTCATCCGGCCCCGTTGGTTTCGTCGAACAAATCCCAATGGGATAACATTTCCCCGATCCCGCTTTCTTTCAAATGAATTTCCCGCTTTTTTCCATTATTTTTTTGTAATATCCGCCCGGAAGGTTGACAGAAGAAACGAAGCGGGCTATTTTGAGAGAAAATGAGCCGGAAATCCGATGCGGGGCGCCCAATGAATCTCCTGAAAACCAAACTCAACTGGCGGGACTTCGAATTCCAGGTGCTCTACTGCGTCCACAACCGGGAGACCGATGTGAGAAATTCCCACTCCCACGATGACTACCACGAACTGGTGGTGGTCCGTGAAGGAAGCGCCTCCCACGGCTTCGGCGGCATCAAAAACCGGATCGGTCCCGGCGATGTCTTCCTCATCCTCCCCGGGGAAAATCACTACTACGCGGAGGCGCGGAAGCTCGGCATCTACAACATCCTCTTCTCCCGCCGCTTCTTCGCCCGGCTGCTGGCGGAGTTTCAGGGAGCCGGAGAAATCGAGGCCTATCTCGGACTGCCCGGCGAAACCGGTCCGGCCCCCCGCACTCTCGAAATCCGCCACTTCGATCAGCGGCTCTTCTTCCGGATCATCGAACTGCTCGACGAAATCCTGCAGGAGGAAAAGGAGAACCGCTCCGGCGCCCGGCTGATGGTGCTCGGAAACGCGCTGAAACTCCTGACGTTGATCTGCCGATGCGCGAAACGGAACGCCGCCGCGGGATCCGGCGACGCCGCCGGCAAGATCAACCGGATCGTCAGCGAACTCAACCGTTCCTTCGCCGAGGAGTGGACCCTTCAGAGCATGGCCGAAGCGAGCGGATTCTCCGTCGGCGGTTTCCGTCGGCAGTTCCGGCGGATCATCGGGGAACCCCCGGTCGCCTGGCTGCTCTCGCTCCGGCTGGAAAAGGCGGCCCATCTGCTGCGCAGCAGCACCCTGCCGGTGACCGATGTGGCGGAACGGTGCGGGTTCCACGACAGCAACTACTTCTCGCGACAGTTCCGCCGCAAGTTCGGCTGTTCGCCGCGCACCTTCCGGCAGCGGGCGGCTCAGTGAGCGGCCTTCTGAAACGCCTCGACGCGCTTTCCGGCGTTCTCGGCGAGGTTGCGGTAGAAGAAGAGGATGTCCCCCATGTGAAGCACTCCGCGCGGGAAGAACTCCGCTTCGTATTTCTGCGGCGATTCCAGATCGACCACCAGCGTGCCGCGTTCGAGGTTGAGCGCGCCGCCGCAGAAGCCGGGCCGCTCCAGCGCGATCTCCCCGTCCGGACGGAAGAAGACCGCGCCGCGGTTGGCCTCCTTCGGCGCCGGCTGCTCATCGGTGCGCCAGTTCAACGGGTTGATGGCGATGCCGCCGCAGAAGATCGACCGTTCCGCGCCGGGCGCTTCGGTGTTCCACGAAACCACCACGCCGGTGTCGCATGCGCCGCGCGCCATCCGAAGCTGCGGATACTTCTCCAGATCCTCCTGCGTCACCGGCCAGCCGATCACGTAGGCCGCGACCATCCGTTTCCGCGCCGGGGAGTCGGGCGGAAGTTCGTTCTTCAGCAGATCCAGCACCGCTATCGCCCCCTGGCTGTGGCCCATCAGAAGGAACGGGCGGCCGTTGTTCCGGTGTTTCAGATAGTGGCGAAACGCCCGGCGGATGTCCTCCAGCCCCGGCTCCATCGGGGAGAGATCCTGCGGCGAAGCGGAGAGGCCGCGCAACGCCCGGTTCAGCTCCGCCTGCCGGTAGTGAGGCGCGAAGATGTTGAACTTCCCCCGGAACATCATCGTGTGCTCCCCGGAGATCAGTTCGCCGCGGCGGCGCAGCTCCGGCACCGCGATGTCCATCACCGGGTGCGTCGCGTCGACGAAGACGGTCGGGTAGACATAGAAGACATCCGCCGGAAGTGCAGACGGATTTTCCGGCGGCGGCGCCGCCCAGCTCTCCGGCTTCGCGTAATCGGGCTCCACCGCGGCCTGTACGGCACGCACCTCCGTCGTGGTCTCCGGGAGAACCGCACACCCGGCGGCACACCACAGCATCACCGGCAACAACACAAGCGGCAACCGTCGCAACCGGAACTTCACCTTCGCCTCCTTCTCAAATGCACGGCGCCGGGAAACGGACCGACACCGGAAGTTATTGTCCCAAAATTTTGGTTATTGTCCCAAATTTTGTGAAAGAATGGATGTCTTGTCAATGAGC
>CAZPWP010000003.1:661-20163 GCA_964590295.1 uncultured Victivallis sp. | reverse complement strand
ATCGCCGTAATGACCTGTCCGCTGTCGCAGGCCGCCGATGAACCCGAAGATGTCATCATCAGCTTTGAGAAGGGCATTCCGAAGAAGGTCAACGGCGAGGAGCTCTCCCCGGCGTCGCTGATGCGCAAACTCAACGCGCTCGGCAAGAACCACGCGGTCGGCCGCGTCGACATCGTCGAAAACCGCTTCGTCGGCATGAAGTCCCGCGGCGTCTACGAGACCCCCGGAGGCACCATCCTCAACATTGCCCACCGCGGGCTGGAGGAGATCACGATGGACCGCGAAGTGATGCACCTGCGCGACAGCTTCATTCCGCGTTACGCCGACATGATCTACAACGGCTTCTGGTACGCGCCGGAGCGGGAGATGCTCCAGGCGGCAATCACCGAAAGCCAGCGTTTCGTCAACGGCGAGGTCCGGGTCAAGCTCTTCAAGGGCGCCTGCCACGTCACCGGACGGCGTTCGGAGTACAGCCTCTATGACGATCACATCGCCAGCTTCGAGGACAACCGCGCCTACAATCACAAGGATGCGGAGGGCTTCATCCGGCTCAACGCGCTCCGGCTGCGCATGCTGGCCAACAGCAAACAGCGTCGTTACTGACCGCCTGAAACGACACTGGCGGCGCCCCTCCGTTACGGATGCGGTGCCGCTTTTTTTACACCCGGGGGGGGAAAAATCCCGGAAAAACCCGGTTACCGGGGCGCGGCGGATTGAAAAAAGAGCGCCCCCGTGGTAGATTATGAAATCGTTGATCGATATTCATGAAACAGGAGTTATCATGTCGAAGAATTACAAAATCGCTGTGCTGCCCGGCGACGGAACCGGGCCGGAAGTCATCGCCGAAGCGGTCAAAGTGCTCGATGCCACCGGTAAGAAATTCGGATTCACCACCGAGAAACAGTATTTCAACTGGGGCGGGGAGCAGTATCTCGCCACCGGAGAAATCTTGCCCGCCGACGCGAAGGAGCAGCTGTCGAAGTTCAACGCTGTGCTGCTCGGCGCGATCGGTCACCCGAAGGTGAAGCCCGGCGTGCTGGAGAAGGGGATTCTGCTCAAGCTCCGCTTCGACCTCGATCAGTACATCAATCTGCGCCCGGTCAAGCTCTATCCGGGCGTGGAGACTCCGCTGGCAAACAAGAAGCCGGAGGACATCGACTATGTGGTTGTCCGCGAGAACACCGGCGGTGTCTACACCGGCATGGGCGGCAACGTCCAGATCGACACGCCCGACGAGGTCGCCTGCCAGAACTGGGTCTATACCCGCAGCCAGGTGGACCGCTGCCTCAAGTTCGCCTTTGAACTGGCGGCGAAGCGGCACACGAAGGAGAATCCGTGGCGCGGCCTCTCCGAAGAGGATCGCAAGGCCGGATACACCTCGCAGCTCACGCTGGTCGGCAAGACCAATGTGCTGACCTTCGTCTGCGGCCTGTGGGAACGCGCCTTCAACGCGATGGCGAAGAACTATCCCACCGTCAAGACTGCCTACTGCCACGTCGACGCCACCACCATGTGGATGGTCAAGAATCCGGAGTGGTTCGACGTCATCGTCACCGAAAACCTGATGGGCGACATCATCACCGACCTCGCCGCGATGACCTCCGGCGGCATGGGTATCTCCTCGGGGGGGAACCTCAATCCGAACGGCGTGAGCATGTTCGAGCCGATCGGCGGATCCGCGCCGAAATACACCGGGCTCGGCATCATCAATCCGCTGGCCGCCATCGGCGCCGCCGCGATGATGCTGGATTTCCTCGGTGAAAAAGAGGCCGCTGCCGCCATTGAGCGGAGCATCGCCCATGTCACCGGCAGCAAACTCAAATCGATGGCCGCCGGCAAGATGGGGTATTCCACCTCGCAGGTGGGCGATCTGGTGGTGGAAAACCTCTGACCGATGCCGGGCTCTGCGATGGAACCGGATATGCCGGGAATCCTCGAACGCTGCCGGAAAACCGGCGGGCCCTATCTGCCGTTTCGACAGGGAGGGCTCTCCGGCCTGGTGCTCCGGGAATGGCAGGATCACGGCGGCGACCTCGAGGCACTGCTCGCAAAACTCGACGGGCAGGAGACGCAGATCTTCAAGGCACGCAAAAAGATCCGCGCCGCGATGATCGGCGAACTCTTCGTCAAGCGGTACAACTACCGCGGTTTCGGCAACGCATTCCGGCGGATGTTCAAGATGCCGCGTCCGGACCGGGTGCTGGCCGGCGCGATCCGGCTTCGGGAGTATGAGATTCCGACGCCGGAGGTGATCGCCGCGCTCCGCAGCTACCGCTGGGGAATGCCCTACTGTGACTACCTCGTCACGCGCGGAATCTCGCCGCTGCGGATCTTCTGCGACAAACTCGCCGGGGAGTTCTCCGGCGGCAATCCCTACCGGCAGTTCGTCTCCGGCATCGTCGCGCTGCTGGTCAAGATGCACGGCGCCGGAGTCGAACACGGCGATTTAAGCCTGCGCAACATCTTCTGCCGCAAGAGTCCGATTGGAATCTACTCCGACTGGGGCGTAATCGACCTCGACGGCTGCAAGGTGTGGTCGGAGGAGCTGCCGGAATCACGCCGCCGCCGCGAGCTGGCCCGGGTGGTCAGTTCCTATCTGCGGTGCGTCCGCGCCTTCGACAAATCAATCACGCTGGATGTCAACACCGTCACCTTCGACTTCTCGCGCAAATATCAGGAGCTCTCCGGCTGGAACCTCGCGGGCAGTTCGCTCGATGCCCGGATCGCCTACCTCGCCGGACGGCAGAGAAAGGACGCACGCAAATGACGGAACAGTGGCTGCTCTGGCGCGACGGCGTCCACGATCCCTGGTTCAACATGAGCGTGGATGAACTTCTGCTGGAAGCGGCTCCGGAGCTGGGCATGCCGCTGCTGCGAACCTACCGCTGGGACCGCCCCGCCCTCTCCATCGGGTGTTTGCAGAGTTTCCCCGCGGAACAGGAGGCTCGCTATGCGATCGTCCGCCGTCCGACCGGCGGTGGCAACGTCTTTCATGATGTCGATCTTACCTACACGGCGGTGATTCCGGTCGGTCACCGGATCACTTCGCTCGACCGAATGGAGAGCTATCGGATCTTTCACGCGGCAATGCTGCCGATGCTGGATGCACTCGGCGCCCACGCCGGACTCCAGCAGAAGGAGTCTGCCAATGTCGACCGCCGCACGATGCGCTGCTTCACCTCTCCAAGCCGGTTCGATGTCGTCGCCGACGACGGGACAAAATATGCCGGAGCCGCTCAGCGGCGCACCCGCAACGGCATTCTGCACCAGGGGAGCATCCAGCTCGCCGTCTCCGGCGGAGACTGGGGGAAGCTGGAGGAGGAATTGCGGAAGGCTTTGAAGCGTCATTTCCGGCTGGAATACACCATCTGGTCCCCGCCGGAGGAGCTGCTCGAACGCGCGGAGCTGCTCGCCCGCGCCAAATACGAAACGACGGAGTGGAATCGTGGCACGCAATCTTGAGAAGCTCAAACAGACCCTGGGATTCGCCGGGCCGTGGACAAAACGTCTGGATGAGGCGATGACCCACCGCTCCTACGCGGTGGAGAACAACCTCGACTACGACAACCAGCGGCTGGAGTTCCTCGGAGACGCGGTGCTGGAAGTCATTCTAACCGAGTATCTTTTCAACCTCTATCCCGATGCTCCCGAAGGGGAGATGACCAAGATGCGCTCGGCGCTGGTGCGCGAACCGGCACTCGCCCGGCTCGCCCGCAAACTGCAGCTCGGAGACTACCTGCGGACCGGCCGCGGCGAGCATGACGCCGGCGGCGCCGACCGGGACTCCACGCTGGCCGACCTCTTCGAGGCGGTGCTGGGGGCCTTCTACCTCGACGCCGGATTTGACGCGGCACGCGATTTCATGCTCAAACTGGCGCAGGAGGAGTTCCCCGACCCGCGTTCGTTGCTGACCACGCTGAATCCGAAAGGGCTGCTGCAGGAGTACTCCCAGCGCCGCTGGGGCATCACCCCGGAATACTCGGTGCTGCACACCAGCGGGCCGGAGCATCTTCCCATCTACGATGTCGAAGTGCGTCTGCGCGGCTTCGTCGCCGCCGGAAGAGCCGCCAGCCGGAAACACGCGGAGAGCGAAGCAGCGAAAAATCTGTACCAATTTCTCGTCAAACAGGAGAAGCATTCATGATGACCCCAGTCAACCTCCCTGCGGCAATTCATTTCGGTCGCGGCATCCGCAACCGGCTTTCGAAGGAGCTCCCGCCCGGACCGGTGCTCTTCATCAGCGGGAAACACTCCCGGAAACGGATTGAAACGGAGGTGCTCCCGCAGCTGGCAGGGCGGCCGGTCCGCCTGTTCAGCGGCGTCTCCCCCGAGCCGCCGCTGGAAGAGGTGGAGGCGGCTCTCGCCGCCGGGCGGGAGATCGGCGCCGTCTCCGTGGTCGGCTGGGGCGGCGGCAGCGCCATCGATGTCGCCAAGAGCGTCGCCGTGCTGCTCCCCTGCCCCGGTCCGGTCGCCGACTACTTCTACGGCCGCCGGACGATTCCCGGCAAAGGAGCCTTCTTCGCGGCACTGCCCACCACCGCCGGGACCGGCGCGGAACTCACGGCCAACGCGGTGCTGCGCGATCCCGAAACCGACATCAAACAGTCGCTCCGCGGCGGCGACATGCTCGCCGACGTCGCGCTGATCGACCCGGAACTGGTCTATGAGTGTCCGCCGCGAGTGATCGCCACGAGCGGATTCGACGCGCTCACCCAGGCGGTGGAGAGTTTCATCTCCCGTAAAGCGACGCCGGTCAGCCGGCTGCTGGCGGCTCAGGGGGCGCAGAAACTGCTCTTCCATCTGCAGGGAGCGTTCGAGGGCGAACTTGCGCAGCTCGATTCGGTCACCGAAGGGAGCATGCTCGGCGCGGCGGCATTCGGCCAGTCCGGGCTCGGTGCGGTTCACGGGCTGGCCCACCCGGTCGGCAGCATTCTCCACGTGCCGCACGGGGTCTGCTGCGCGATTCTGCTGCCCGAGGTTCTCCGCTGGAACCTCGAGGCGGCGCGCGACTCGCTCGCCGAACTTGCCGGAAAACTCAACTGTGCGTCGCCGGAAACTCTGATCGACCGGATTGAAACGCTGCGGAAAACGCTTCATCTTCCCGGGAATTTCCGGGAATACGGCCTCGGGATGCAGCATCACGCCTTCATTCTGGCGAACTGCCGATCCGGGAGCATGACGTGCAATCCGCGCGACCTCTCCGACGCGGAAATCGCCGAACTTCTGGAGAAACTGTCATGAATACCATCGTCGTGCTCGGACCGAATCCAGCCTGGCAGAAGACATTGTTCTTCAAAGAGTTTCACTACGGCAAGGTCAACCGGGCCGAAGAGATGCAGACCTTTCCGGCCGGGAAAGGGATCAACTTCTGCCGCGCCGCCGCCTGTCACGGCAGGGCGAAGGGGATACTGATCCAGTTCACCGGCGACGAGAACGGCGACCGCATCCGGCGGGAACTCGAACACGAAGGGATGCCGGTCCGCTCGATTCAGACCGTCGGAGCGACCAGGGGCTGTTCCACCTGCCTTGACCGTGCCCGGCAGGTGATGACCGAGGTGATCGAACCCTCGTTCGCCGCCTCCCCGGCCGAGGTCGACGAGATGCTCGCCGCCTTTGAGGAGGAGCTTCAGCACGGTGCGGCGGGCGCGGCGTTCTGCGGCACGTTGCCGACCGGAACCGATCCGGATCTCTATCCGCGGGCGGCGAAACTGGTTCGGCAGGCGGGGATTCCCCTGCTGCTGGACTCCTTCCGCAACACGCGCGATGTTTTCGAAGCCGGTGCGGAGGTCTGGTACAAGGTCAACCGGGAGGAACTCCGCGAGATAACCGGAGAACCGGATGTAAAATCCGGGCTGCGGCAGGTATTCCGTTACGGCACCGTCAGATACGCCGCCATCACCAACGGCCCCGGGAACGCCTTTGCCAGCGACGGGAAGCAGCTTGCCGTCTACCACCTGCCGCCCCTGAAAGAAGTGGTCAATCCGATCGGCTGCGGCGATACCGCCAACGCGATTTGGATGAGCGAGATCCTGGCGGGAAGCGATCCGTTTGAAGCGTTCCGGCGCGCGCTCGCGGCGGCCAGCGCCAATTGTCTCACCGCTTTCCCCGGGAGTTTCTCCCCGGTGGCGGCGGAAGAGATCGCCGCCGACATCACCATCGGCATTGCCGCGTTATGACGCGAAATTGCTGAAAAATCCATAATTTGTCTGAATTTCTCCATTGGAGAAACCGCCACAAAGCGGTATACTATAAGTGGAATCGACCAGATTCAACTTGGACAGGAGAACAGAAACCATGGAAGTGGCCATCCGCCCCACCACACAGGATGCCGTCCGCCTGACGGCCCGCCTCATCGCCGACGCCATCAACGCCAAGCCGGAATTCAAACTAGGTCTCGCCACCGGAGCCACGATGGAAGCAGTCTACTCCGAACTCGCGGCGATGAACCAGCGCAAGGAGGTCGACTTCTCGCTGGTCAAAACCTTCAACCTCGACGAGTACATCGGCCTGCCGCCGGAGGACAGGAACTCCTAGCGCTACTATATGAACCACCATCTCTTCAGCCGCATCAACATCGACATGCGCAACACCAATCTGCCCGACGGCATGGCGAAGGATGAGGCTGCTGAAGGCGAACGCTACGAAGCGGCCATCCACGACTGCGGCGGCATCGACCTGCAGCTGCTCGGCATCGGCAGCGACGGCCACATCGGGTTCAACGAACCGAACTCCTCGCTTGCCGGACGCACCCGCTCGAAGGCGCTGACGCCTGCGACCTACGCGCAGAACAGCATCTACTTCAATCCGCCGGAGTCGATGCCCCGCCGCGCCTTCACGATGGGAATCGGCACCATCCTCGACGCCAACCGGATCGTCATGCTGATTACCGGAGCCCGGAAGGCCGGAATCGCCGCGAAGGCGATCGTGGGCCCGGTCACCTCGATGGTCACCGGGAGCGCGCTGCAGCTGCATCCGCGCACGGTGGTCATCCTCGACGAAGCCGCCGCCGAACTCACCCAGAAGGAGTACTACAACTGGGTCTTCGCCAACGAACCGGAATGGACGCAGTACCGCTGAGCAGAGGAGCGATATCATGCAGAACCTTCAGATTTCTCCCCACCACCTGCCGGAACTCGATCCGGACTTCGTGCCCGCCGCGCTGTGGAACCGCGAATTCCGCCGTCTGGCGGAGGCGTCCGGCGCACCGGTCAAACTCGCGCTCGTGCTGGAGCGCGCCAACGGCCTCCACTCCCGCTTCGACACGGTGATTCAGCCGGATACGGAAGAGAACTTCGAACTCAACTTCCGCTACGTCGAGCGGATCGTCAAATTCCTGCTCTGGTCGCGGGGCGGCTGGAAGCTCACCGTCGGCGGCAGTGTCCGGATCGGTAACGCGCTCCGGCGCGCCTACGCCCCCGGCGGCGAACGCGCCTTCGATTATGACGTGCTGGGACGGAGAATCTACGACCGGCAGTTCACGGTCGAAAACTGCCCGTTCGAGGCGGCCCCCGCCGCCGGAGAGATCGGCGTCCGGCTCGGCGGTCACTTCGACGGCTGCCGGATCGGCTTCGACCTCGGCGGTTCCGACCGCAAATGCGCGGCGATTCAGAATGGGCAAACCCTCCACAGCGAAGAGGTGGTGTGGGATCCCTGTTTCCAGAGCGACATCGAATACCACCGCGCCGGGATCCTCGATTCGCTTCGCCGGGCCGCGGCGAAACTGCCGCGCATCGACGCAATCGGCGGCAGCGCCGCGGGGGTCTATGTGGACAACCAGCCGCGGATCGCCTCGCTTTTCCGGGGCATTCCGGAGGCGGATTTCGCCACCAAAGTCCGACCGATCTTTCTGGAGATCGCCAAAGAGTTCCCCGGCGTGCCGTTCATCGTGCTCAATGACGGCGAGGTGACCGCGCTCGCCGGTTCCATCAGCCTCGGCAAAAACAGTCTGCTCGGCGTCGCCATGGGCACCAGCGAGGCGGTCGGTTACGTCACCCCGGCGGGCTCCATCACCGACTGGCTCAACGAGCTCGCCTTCGCGCCGGTCGACTACCGGAGCAACGCCCCGCGCGACGCGTGGTCCGGCGATCTCGGAGTCGGCGCGAACTACCTGTCGCAGCAGGCGGTCGCCCGCCTCGCACCGCAGGCCGGATTTGAATTTCCGGCGGGAACGCCGCTGCCGGAGCAGCTCAAACTGGTCCAGAAGGCGATGGCCGACGGGGATCCCCGGGCGGAAAAGATCTATCGCGCCGTCGGCAGCTGCCTCGGCTACGCGGTCGGCCATTACGCCGACTTCTACGAGCTGGAACATCTGCTTCTCCTGGGCAGAGTCTCCTCGGGCAGAGGCGGTTCGATCATCATCGAAGAGGCGCAGGCGGTACTCCGCGACGATTTCCCGGACCGTCGTGTCGAATTCCACATTCCCGACGAGGCGTTCAAGCGCCACGGGCAGGCGGTGATCGCCGGAACTCTGCCGGAGTTAGGTTAATCGAAATTCTTGACATTTGCCAAACCGATGATATATTACGCGCATATTTTCGGAGCATCTGAAACAACCAACCCCTGAAAAGGAGAAGAAAAATGGCGGCGAAAATCAATGAGGAAGTCTGCAGCGGCTGCGAAACCTGCGTCGGAGCCTGCCCGGTGAGCGCGATCACGATGGACAACGGCAAGGCCAAAGTCAACGAGGCGGACTGCATCGAGTGCGGTGCCTGCGTCGGCGAGTGCCCCTGTGAAGCGATCTCCCTGTAAGGATATTCGTTTGATGAAACCGGGCCGGGGTCGGTACACGCCGACGACCGGCCCGGTTTCCATTTTAAAGAAGGAGAAGCGGCGTTGAGACAGCGTTCCGGATTGTTCGTTCCGCTGATCGTACTGGCGGTGCTGCTCTGTTTCGTGCAGGGATATCTCTTCCGCGACTTCTGGTTCGACGAAGCGCTCACGGTGCTCAATTTCGCCCTCAGCGAACCGGTGAGCAACATCTACTTCAACTACCCGATTCCCAACAACCACATCGTCTACACGCTGCTGCTCCGCGGCTGGATTGAGTTGCAGCCCGCCTCGATTGACCCGATCGTCTGGATGCGGCTGCTTTCGGTGATCTTCGCCGCCACCACGCTCTTTCTGCTCTACCGGCTCTTCCGCACCCAGTTCGGCGGCGCCCTGATGCTGCCAGTGCTGACCGCCACCGCCGCCGCGGTGCCCTTTCTCGTCTATGCGACCGCGGTGCGCGGCTACATGCTCAGCGCCCTGCTGGTCACCGTCGCACTCCGTTTCGCCCTTGATTACGCCCGTTCCGGTTCGGGAAAAACGCTCGCCGGATACGCGGCGGCCTGCTTTCTCACTACCGGAACAATTCCCAGCAACCTCGTCGCGCTCGGCGGCGGCGTCCTCTATGCGCTGCCGCTCTGCGGAACCGGTTTTCTGCGCCGCCGCCGTTTCTGGATTCTCGCTCTGACGCCGGTCGCGATGTTCCTGTCCTTCTACCTGCCGCTGGCGCGGCAGTTTCTCGGCGTCCTCCGGCTCGGCGAGGGGTGGTATGACGGCTTCGCGGTGCTCCGCGCCGTGCTGGCGGCCTTTCTCTACAGCTATGCGATGCTGCTGATTCCGGCGACCGGCTCGATCCTCGCCTTCGACCGCGAGCGGTACAACTGGCTCTGGTCGGCGCGGGCGATGATCTGGCTGCTGCCGGTTCCGGCGGCACTGCTGCTGCCGACCGCGCCCTTCCCCCGGATCTTCCTGCCGTTCTTCCCGCTCTGGGCTCTGCTGCTGGCAGGGGGCCTCCGCGACCTCTCCGCACTCAACTGCCGCTGGCGCCGCCGCTGGCAGCCGGCGATCTGGATCGGCGCGCTGACGCTGGTGACCTTCGGCTGGGGTTGGATGGCGCAGTGGCCGGAGCTGCGGCAGGCCTTCTCCCGCCGCTGCGGCGGTGCCGGATCGGATGACTTCTTCTACGGCTACTACCTCCGGCCGAACCACATTCCCTCCCAGACGATCGCCGCGCTCCGGAAACGTTTTCCCGACGGAGCTCCGCCGGTCTACATGAGCTTCACCGCCGATCCGTGGCCGCTGATGTTCTACGGTCAGCTCTCCGGCTTCGCCCCGGCGAACTACCTCTTCGACGGCCCGCGCGGACCGGTTCCGGAACTGCGGAAGGACACGCTGGTGATCCTGCGTCGCGGCGAGTCGGCGAAAGAGCTTGAGACGCGTTTCCGCTGCAGACTCAAGCCGGTGCTGGAAAACGAGAATCACGAGGTGATGCAAGTTGAGTGACTCCCCTCCGCTGCTGGTTCTGATGGGCCCCACCGCCTCCGGCAAGAGCGCGCTCGCCATTGAGGCGGCGCGCCGTTTCAACGGCGAAATCATTTCTGTCGACTCCATGCAACTCTATCGCGGGTTGGAAATCGGCACCGCCCAGCCGCCTCCGGCAGAGCGGAAACAGATTCCCCACCATCTGGTCGGTGAATTCGACTTTCACACCCGGATCGATGTCTTTCAGTTCTGCCGTCTCGCGGAACGGGCCATCGAAGAGATCCGTTCGCGCGACCGGGTACCGATCCTTGCCGGAGGAACCGGCTTCTATCTGAAAGCCCTGCTCTACGGAATCGACGATCTCCCCGCCGACCGCGAATTGCGCGCGGAACTGGATGAACGGTATGACTCCGAGAGAGGAGAGACCGCGCTGCACGACAGGATGCGTTCGCTCGATCCCGCCGCGCTTCAACGCTGGAGAAAGTGCCGGAGACGGCTGATCCGCGCCCTCGAAGTAAGACTGCTCACCGGGAAATCGATTCTGGAGCTGCAGCAGAATCCCGGCGACGCGCTGCGGTATGCGGTCCGCGCCTGGAAGCTGGAAATTCCGCCTGACCTCCTCGCCGAACGGATCGCCCGGCGCGCCGAAGCGATGCTCGACGCGGGATGGATCGACGAGGCGCGCGTCGCCATCACCGACGGCCTGCTCGACTCCCCCACCGCCCGCCAGGCGATCGGCTATCGGCTGATCGCCAAACATCTCGCCGGACATCTGACCCGCCGGCAGCTGCTGGAACGGATCGTCACCGCCACCCGGCAGTTCGCCCGCCGCCAGCGGACCTGGTTCCGCCATCAGCACCCGGAGGCACGCCCCCTCCCCTGTCCGGACGGCGTGCCGCCGTCGTGGGAAGCGCTTATGGAATCTCCAGAAAATCCTCCGCTTCCGTGAGGCAGCGGGCCGGACCATCCGGCGAAACGTACACGAGATCCTCCAGCCGGATGCCGCCCCATTCCGGATAGTAGAGTCCGGGTTCGACCGTCACGATCTCGCCGCCGCGCAGGGGAGTGCGGTTACGCGGCGACAGGCGCGGCGCTTCGTGGATATCCAGCCCGACCCCGTGACCGAGGCCATGGAAGAAGCCGAAATCCGCCTTGTCGCTCCGACCGGTGCGGAATCCTGCCTCCTCCATCTTCTTCGCGGCCGCGAGATGAAGTTCCGCCGGAATCGCGCCGACTTTGACCAGAGATTTCGCCAGTTCCCGGGCGGCGAGGACCGTGTCGTAAGCCCGGCGGACCAGGTCGGACGCCTTCCCCTTGACCACGGTCCGGGTGAGGTCGCCCCAGTAACCGGTTTCCGCGGAACGGGGGAAGATATCCATCACGATCGGCCGGTCGGCCCGGAGCGGCCCGGAACCGGTATTGTGCGGCTGCGCAGACTGTTCCCCGCCCGCGCAGATGGTCCCGGTCGGCAGCATCCCCTGCCGGACCATCGCCACGTCGATTTCCGAGCGGAGAATCTCACTGGTGAGCGGAACACCTCTCCACCGGATCATCCGGGCCGAGGTGATTTCACTCTCGCGAAGCACTTCGACGGCACGGCGCAGCCCCGCCTCCCCCGCCCGCTGCGACCGGATCACCGCCTCGACCTCCGCCGCGGACTTGAATTCGCGCTGCGGAAAAAAGACGCCGGACTCCGCCCGCACCTCCAGCCCGCGCTCGCGCAGTCTATCCGCCCACAGCAGCGGGAAGTCGGCGGGGACCAGATAGCCCGCCACATGGAGCGTTTCGGCGAGGCGGGTCAGCATCTCCAGCCGGTCCGGCCCGCCGAACTCCGCCTCGGCATGGACCGTCACGCCGTCGCGCGCCTGCGCAACCGCCCGGCTGAATTCCAGCGGCGAACAGATGACGCCGCGCTCCCGGTCGGTGCCGAAATAGAGGAACTCATCCGGCGTCGAAAATCCGGCGGCGTAACGCATATCCGGCGAACTCTCTCCGGAAGCGAGTATCAAACGTGCGATTTTATTCATGAAATCCTCCTGCAACGGTTGAAAAAACAGCGATTTCGAGGCATATTCTATACCGGCATATAAGATAATGCGGCAGCAATGCCGTTTCAATTCAGAAAGACAGTTTTTTATGAACGCATGGCATTTCGCGGTCCCGGCGGCGGCCTACTTCATCGGCGCGATTCCGTTCGGATTCCTGATCGGAAAGCTCCACGGCATCGATATCCGCAAAGTCGGCTCCGGAAACATCGGCGCCACCAATGTCACCCGCTCCGTCGGGAAGGCGGCGGGCAAACTCTGCTTCTTCCTCGATTTCCTCAAAGGGGTCCTGCCGGTCTACCTCGCCGGACTCCTCTGCCCCGGCGAACCGGTCGTCGCCCTCGCCGCCGGAGCCGCCACCATCGCCGGACACATGTTCCCGGTCTATCTCGAATTCAAGGGGGGGAAAGGGATCTCCACCGCAGCGGGCGTCGCCCTCGCGCTGGCACCGTATCCGCTGCTCATCGCCTTCGCCGGATGGGCGGTCGTCTTCCTCGTCTGGCGCTACGTCTCACTCGCCAGCATCGTCGCCGCCATTCTGCTGCCCTGCACGGCAATCCTCTTCGCCCTCTGTAAAATCGGCGGCGCCACCGCCACTTCGGGAATCACCATCGGCTTCTTTCTGCTGATCAGTCTGCTGGCCATCTACCGCCACCGAAGCAACATCGTCCGGCTGCTCAACAGTACCGAAAGCCGCTTCGAAAAGAAAAAACCGGGAGATGCCAAATGAGAATCGCCATACTCAGCGACGGAGCGTGGGGTACTGCGCTCGCTTTGAATCTTGTCGCCAACGGGCACGAGGTCACCCAGTGGGGCCCCTTCCCCGACTACCTCGATGAAATGAACCGTACCCGGGAGAATTCCCGCTTCCTCCCCGGCGTCCCCCTGCCGCCGGAACTCCATTTCGAACCGGAGATGGGCAAGGCGGTCGCCGGGCGCGAACTGCTGCTGCTGGCCACCCCCACCCAGTATCTGCGCAGCGTGCTCAACCAGCTCGGCAGCTTCCTCCAGCCGGAGCGGCAGCTGCTGGTCAATGTCGCCAAAGGCATCGAGGTCGAAAGCTGGCTGCGCATCAGCGAAATGGTTTGCGCGGTACTCGGCCGCACCCGCTATGCCGTCCTCTCCGGCCCCAGTCACGCGGAGGAGGTTTCGCGCCAGGTGCCGACCGCGGTGGTGGCGGCGGCGGAGAATCCCGCCGACGCGGAGCTGCTGCAGCGAATCTTCCTCAATGACAACTTCCGGGTCTACACCTCGCGGGACGTCGTCGGCGTCGAACTCGGCGGCGCTCTCAAGAACGTCATGGCCATCGCCGCCGGAATCATCGACGGCATGAAACTCGGCAACAATCCCAAGGCGGCGATGATGACCCGCGGCATCTCCGAAATGGGCCGGCTCGGAGAACTCCTCGGCGGCAAGACCCACACCTTCTCCGGCCTGAGCGGCATCGGCGACCTGATCGTCACCTGCACCAGCGGCCACAGCCGCAACCGCCATGTCGGCGAAGAGCTCGGGCGCGGCCGGAAACTTCCGGAAATTCTCCAGTCGATGGGGATGGTGGTCGCCGAAGGAGTTCCCACCGCCCGCGGCGCCTACACTCTCGCCCGGAAAACCGGCGCGGAAACCCCGATCATCGATGAGATCTACGCGATCCTCTACGAGGGGCGCGACGTGCCGGACGCGGTCCGCAATCTGATGTGCCGTTCGGCCAAACCGGAATAAAATTCATGGCAAACGGCGTTCAGCGGCTGATTGCCGTTCTCTTCGTCGCGGTCACGGCAACTGTCGCGCAGGCCGGACGCATTGTCACTGTGGAACCGGCGACTCCGATCTTCCGCGCCCCCTCCTTCGACGCGCCGCTGCTCGGAGTCGCAAACCGCACCGTCCAGGCTGAAGAAAAGTCGGAGCGGCTCGTGCTGGTCTCGCGCCATCCGCTCGCCCGTTACCATCGCTTCAGCGAACTCCAGCTGCCGGACGGGCAGACCGGTTACGTCAACTTCCATCTTACCGCCACCGAGCGGGGCACCTTCCGTTCCGGGAACGTGGTCGAATGGTGGCGGCTCACGCTGCTGCCGCTGCTGACCGGAGCGCTGATCGCCACCGGAGCCGCCGCGTGGAAGTTCCGCCGGGATCCGGGGCGCAGGAGCTGGCTCTTCCTCGCGCTGATTCCGGTTCTGCTCCGGCAGCTCCTGCTGCTGCTCCTGGTCAACGCCGGGCAGAACATGATGCCAAATCCTGCCGATGAACCGGGCTACTACGCCAATTTGACCGACTTTCTCGCCGGGGATTTCTCGCGCCGCTGGCACTTCACCGTCGGCACCAGTCTCTTCTACCTGCCGTTCGAACTTTTTTCCGGCACCCGCAATCTCACCGATATCCTGCTGCCGCTCTGCTGGGTCGAAGGATTCCTGATCGCCCCGCTCTCGCTGTGGCTCGGATTCCTGATCGGGAAACGCCTCACCGGAAGTGCCCGGATCGCCTTCGGCGCCATGCTGCTCTGGTCACTGCTCCCCTTTCTCTGCCACCATCAGCCCGATTTCGTCAACCGGCAGTTCCAGTACCGGCTCGGCATGCCCAGCGCCGAATTCACCTACAGCCACTACATCACTCTGATCGGCTGCGGCTTCAACGCCATGAGCGACACCCCCTCGACCTGCATGGTACTCCTCGCCATGACCGCGCTGCTCCACCTGCCGGTTTCGTGGAAAAGCGCGGCGCTGACGGCGTTCCTCTTCGCCGTCGCCTGCCTCTTCCGCATCAACAACATCCTCTTCCTGCCGGCGTTCGCGGCCCTGGCGTTCTTCCACCGCCGCGATTACTTCACCTGCGCCCGGCTGCCCGCCGCCCTCGCCGCAGGCTTCGCCGCCTTTCTGCTCGGATTCCTCCCCCAGCTGCTGGTGAATCTGCACGGATTCGGCAATCCGCTGCGTTTCTCCTACACCGACTACGCCGGAGGCGCGCACACCTACCTCGCCTGGGTCTTCGTCGAACTCACCAGCCTCTTTTACCTCAGCGCCAACTACACGCTCTGGAGTATCGCTCTCGTCGCCCTCCTGCTGATGCGCGATCGGAAACTGCGCGTGGAACTGCTGCTCTGGATATTGCCGGTCACGCTCTTCTTCTTCGCCTACAGTCACGGCACCGACGACCCGGTCCGCTTCATTCTGACCGCCTTCCCGGCGCTTTGTCTCGCCGTCGCCGCCCCGGGAGCCTGGAACCGATTCCGTCTGCCGGATGCCGCCGCAGCCGCCGCAGTCGTCGCCGGATGGTTTCTCGCGCCGGCCAACCTCTCGGCAGGGAGCTGGAATTTCTACTGGCGGGAGCCGCTGCAGATGGTTCTGCGCCGCAGCGGATTCCACTGGCCGGAAACGGCCATGCTGCTGCTCTGTGCCGTCGGGATCACCGTCCTCGCCCTTCGCAGACAACGCCGCGCCGCCCTGCTCCTCGGAGTCGGGACGGCGCTCCACCTCTCCGGCAACGCCTGCTGGCTGTTCTGCCTCATCCCGGTTGCGATACTGGCGGGAGTCAATGACACAGTACGACTCGGACGAAAGAAATTCCGCGGGATGCCGCCCGGCGGAGAACCGGTGCCGCCTCCCGCGGAAAACTGATTCCGCCACCTCAGGCGGGCAGATGCAGCGCGAGCAGAATGCCGATCAGCAGCAGCAGGAGTTCGGTGACGGTTCCGGCCAGTGTGATGAGATCGGAGGTGACACCGCCGCAGTTGCGTTCGAAATATTTCGCCAGCCCGGTCGCACAGAAGTAGACCGCCGCCGCCGCGCCGATCATCCCGACGGGAAACGCGAGCATCAGCAGCACGAAGAGCACGATGAGAAGCCGCCAGAGCCGCAACCGGTTCTCCGGCGCGACCGGCAGGAGCGGAGCTCCTCCTCCCGCCGCGGGCTGCATCGCCAGATACGCCTGGACGAAAAATGCGCCGGAGAGCACCACCACAATCCAGAGCTTCGACTGGAAAAAGCAGAGCAGAAAGAGGAAACAGAGTTTCACCGCTTCCAGAATTCCAAGCAGCAGGCCGACCATCACATTGTTGAGTCCGGCCAGATCCGAATCGAGCCGGGGCAGCGCATCCGCCATCGGATACCCCCGCTGCCGCAGCAGAAGGAACGAGCCGAGCAACGCGGCGCCGCGTCCCGAATCCTTGAACTCCAGAAAAGCCCCCGCCAGCAGCGCGAATACGACACCGCCGCCGACCGGGTTGAACACGATCGAGCAGAAACCAGCCACCACCGCCAGCAGAATTCCCACCGCGACGCCCACCAGTGGAAATCCGCAGGCGGTGGAGAGCGAATCCCCTCCCCGGCCTAGCTGTTGACGAAAATATTCCGGCAGCGGGAAGTCGATCAGCATGCCCCACGCGGCCAACGTGCCGCGATAAAGCCTTTCGATCCTAGACATTGTCCTTGACCCTCCAATACTCTTTCTCCATCATATCATGCACGCGACGCGCCAGCGCCTTGCGGTCCTCCCCCGGTTCCGGCCGGATGATCGGCAGAATATAGACCCGCATCCGGATCTCCTTCAGCCCGAGAATACGCCAGACGTGCGGCAGAAGTTTCTGCTCCCCGTACCAGGCCAGCGGTTCCGTCTGCTTCGGCACCCCCTCATAGAAGAGCAACGTCGGCTGAATCGGCAGCGACAACTCCGCCGCCGCTTCGAACGGGGTCGATTTGAACGGCAGCAGCCCGTGCATGCCATCGGTGCTGGTGCCCTCCGGATAAACCAGCATCGCGATGCCGTTGCGCATCGTTTCGACCATCTCCTCGGCCGTCTCCTTCGACTTCTGCCTCGACTTGCGGTCGATCCAGACCGGATGGTTCAACCCGATCATGAAACCGAGAAACGGCCACGTGCGAATCTCCTTCTTCGGCGCGAACCGGATGCAGAAGGTCGACGCATGCGCGACAATGTCGAGATATCCCTGGTGGTTGCCGACAATCAGCCCTCCCTGAAACACATCCGAATCTCCGTACACCGTGATCCGGTGATTGGCGATCCACGCACATCCGCGCGCCCAGAGCCGGGTCCATTCCGCCGCCTTTGCCACGCCGTCCCACCCCTTTCTGCGGTTGACCAGCGCCACCCAGACGGTCAGAATGAAAAACCAGCCGAAGAGCATGCTTCCGCGCACCAGCCGTCTTATCAATGCCATGGGTTTCAGTTTCTCACACGTTGAAATGTTTTACATATTTTTCCGGCAGACTGGTGAAATCGAACCAGATCAGATAGTCGATCGAACCGAATTCACGGTCCAGCACCGGCACGCCGGCAACTTTCGCCCCGATTCGCAGATAGCCCTTGAACAAGGGCGGAAATTCCCCACGCACATCCACCGCGGCGATCTGTTCCGCCAACGGCCGTTCCAGTTCAAATCCCGGCCGGGGCAGCGCCTTTATCGCGCTGGTGAGCTGACCGGAACGCCGGAGCTCCTCATAGAGCGCCCAGCCGATCGCCGCATCGGTGTGCTCCAGACTGACGCAGCCCAGCATATACCGGAAGCCCGACCGCCGGTACGCTTCCGCAATTCCCTCCCAGAGCATGGCGATCACCGCGCCGGAACGGAACCGCGGGGCCACGCAGGAACGTCCCACCTCCAGCACCTTCGGCGCCAGTTCGCGCAACCCAGTGATGTCGTACTCCTGCTCGGAGTAGAAGCCACGCCCGGCGACCGCCGTCGTGCCGAACTGCATCCGATAGGTTCCGACCACCCGGCCGGAACCGCGGTCCACCACCAGAAGATGGGAACAGTAATCATCAAATTCATCGCGGTCGATCCGGCTCTCCAGCGAAACCATCCGCCCCTGCTCCAGCTTGAACACCTCGTAACGCAGCCGGAAGGCCTGTTCCAGTTCTCCGGGATTCTCCGCAAGTTTCACCAGAAATCTGCGACTCTCCGCCAGAACCGGTTCCCCGCGTTTCAACTCCATTTCCGCCGTCGTCTCCAACTGCACTCATCTCCTCAATCGCCCTGCTCCCCGGGGGACGTTTTCGCTCTTTCCGCTGCCGGGTCTGTCTACAAAATACCGGCTCCGTCAAGACTGGAACCTCTCTCCGCGGCAGCGCGGCTCTGTTACCATTGATAAACGATAGCACTTCTTGACGTGTTTTGCAAGAAATTCTCTACTTAAACTTCGTGAAAAGACTTGAGAAGATTCCAATCCGGCACTATATTTATAGCGTGACACAGCCCGGATGTTTTTCCCGGGAATGAAGAAGTATCTGCAATATCAATTCCAACGCAGGATTTATTATGTCGTTTCGCATCCGCACTGCAGGCGCCGTTTCCATACTTTTCCTCACTCTGTTCCCCCTGCTCACCGGCTGTTCCGACAGCGCGGTGCGCTCCGTCGACCTGGTCAGAATCATGCAGGGGGATGAACAGTGCGCCCTCCCCGACCGGGAATTTCCCCGGGAGATCCGGGTCGAACTGCTCGGGCCGCAGGTTCCCGGACTGCTCGGCGGCAAGGAAAACCGGAAGCCGGTCGCGGGAGTCCGGGTGCTCTTCATACCGGTCGACGGTTCCGACCTCTCCATCCTGCCTGCGGAGACGGTCAGCGATGCCGGCGGCCTGGCGGCGACAAGAGTTCGCGCCGGACGTAAAACCGGCGACCAATACCTGAAGGTCATTCCGGTCGGATTTGAGGACAAGAGCGTCACGCTCCGGCTGATCTCCGGCATGCAGATCAAAGGCGATGAAGAGGAATACCGCACCGGCACCATCGGCGACAACTCCGTGGAAGTCCGGCTTCAGAAAGGGGATAAGCCCGCCGTCGGCGTTCCGGTCAACTTCAAGCTGCTCGCCACCAGCGAAGGGGCGAAAAGCAACGCCTCCATCCTCTCGCCCACCGTCGTCACCGACCATAAGGGAGTGGCGAAAACCAGCGTCAAACTCGGCCAGAAAACCGGAATTTATCAAGTCGGCATTGAAGTGGTCGATCCGGATGCCGGATTCCTGATCCGGAGCAAAACCATCAAACTGCTCGGGTTCAATCTCTGGGCGGTCCTCATCGCGGTGCTCGGCGGCCTCACGCTCTTCATCTTCGGTATGAAGCTCATGAGCGACGGCATCCAGAAGGTCGCCGGAGAGAACATGAAGAAGATCCTCCAGTTCTTCGCCCGCAACGGCATCGTCGCCGTGCTGGCCGGAACTCTGGTCACCGCGGTCATTCAGTCCTCCAGCGCCACCACCGTCAT
>CAZPWP010000003.1:0-651 GCA_964590295.1 uncultured Victivallis sp. | reverse complement strand
TGGTGATCGGTTTCATCAACGCAGGCCTCCTCACCCTCACTCAGGCGATCGGCATCATCTTCGGCGCCAACGTCGGAACCACCGTCACCGCCCAGATCATCTCCTTCAACCTCTCCGCCCTGGCGCTTCCGGCAATCACGCTCGGATTTCTCGTCACTCTCTCGAAGAAACGCGAAATCAACGGCTGGGGCGAAACCATTCTCGGTTTCGGCCTGCTCTTCTACGGCATGACCATGATGAGTGATGAACTGCGCGTCCTCGGCGACTTCCCGAGCTTCAAGGAGTTCTTCAAGGCGTTCGACTGCATGCCCGCCGAACCGGCAGGATGGATGCCGCTCGGCGCGGTGCTGGGGGCGATCGGCATCGGCATCGCGGCGACGGTTCTGATTCAGTCCAGCTCCGCCGCGATGGGTATCGTCCTCGCGCTGGCAGGCAGCGGACTCATCAACTTCTACACCGCAGTGCCGCTTCTGCTCGGCAGTAACATCGGCACCACCATCACCGCCATGCTCGCCGCCGCCGCCGCCAACCGGGTGGCCAAACAGGCGGCGCTCGCCCACACATTGTTCAACGTGTTCGGCGTGTTGCTGATGCTGCTCCTCTTCTATGTTCCCTACGGTCCGGACCGGATTCCGGTCTTCCTCTATTTCA
>CAZPWP010000002.1:2630-23584 GCA_964590295.1 uncultured Victivallis sp. | reverse complement strand
GGTGATGAACCGTTACGACGGGCGCGACGAGGCCTACCGCCGCTGGCTCGCGCAGTTTCAGGGGGGCGCGGTCTACATCTTCGCCGGGCACCTGATCGATCTGGTGGTGGCGCTGCTGGGCCGTCCGCTGCGGGTGACGCCGTACCTCACCAAGACGCGCGACGACAACCTGTACGACACCGGCGTCGCCGTGCTGGAGTATCCGCGCGCGATCGCCACGGTGCGGACCGGCGTCACCGAAGTGGACGGCATGAAACACCGGCGGCTGATCGTCTGCGGCACGAAGGGTTCCATTGAAATCTGTCCGCTGGAACATCCAGCGGACCGCTACCGGCTGGATCCGCTCCATCTGCGGCTGACGCTGCTGGAGGGGAACGAGAGCTTTGAGGCAGGAACTCACATCGTGGATGTCGGCGTCATGAACGGGCGGTACGACAACCAGCTGATCGAGCTGGCGAAGATCATCCGGAACGAGATGGAGAATCCGTGGCCGTTCCCGCATGAACTGATTGTCCAGGAGGCGCTGCTGCGCGTTTCCGGCTGTCTTTGACCCGCAACGTGCGATGAATGTCGTTTTTACGATTGGAAAGAAAGGATCTGTGATGAACTCTCCCAAAAAAGTGCTGGTGCTCGGTGCCTCCGGGGCGATGGGGCAGTATCTTCTCCCGCGTCTGGTGGAGCAGGGGTACCGGATTGACGGCGTATCGCTGGATGAGATGAAAAATCCGCTGCCGGGTGTTTCGTACATTCGGGCGAACGCCAAGGACCGGAAGGTCTATCGGGAACTTCTTGAGAAGAACTACGACGGCGTCGTGGACTTTCTCACCTACAGCACCGCGGAGCTGTCGTGGTATCTGCCGCTGGCTCTGAACCACACGGATCACTACATTTTTCTTTCGAGCTGCCGGGTGTTCGATGACCTCGAACATCCGGTGCGGGAGAGTTCGCCGCGGCTGATCGACTTCTCGACCGACGTTCTGCTGCGCAATTCGGACGATTACTGCATCTACAAGGCGCGCGGCGAAAACATTCTGCGCGCCTCCGCCCGGCGGAACTGGACGATCGTCCGCCCCGCGACCACGTATTCCTTCATGCGCTACCAGCTGGTGACGCTGGAGGCGGCGAACAACGTCGGCCGCGCCTTCGCCGGGAAGCGGGTGGTCGTGCCGGAACAGGCGCGGAAGAAACAGGCGACGCTGAGCTGGGGCGGCGACGTCGCCCGCATGCTCGCCGGCCTCCTCTTTCTCGACAGAGCGCTCGGTGATGACTTCAACGTGGCGACCGGGGAACACCATTCGTGGGAGGAGATCGCCGCCTATTACAAGGATATCTGCAATCTCGACGCGGTCTGGGTGGACAAGGAGGATTATCTTCGCATCCTCTCGCCCGACCCGTACAACATGGGGCCGCGCTGGCAGCTTGAATACGCCCGACTCTTCACCCGGGTGACCGACAACAGCAAGATCCTCGCCGCGGTCGGGATGAAGCAGAGCGAACTCATGCCGCTCTACGAGGGATTGAAGCTGGAGATCGGCCGTTGTCCGAAGGATACCGTCTGGCCGGTCAACACGGCGATGGATGAATATCTTGCCGCGATGGATCGTCGCGCTTCGGGGAGGTAGTTATGGCGAAATCATGGCGTGTTGCGGTCGCGTTTGACACGACGCGGATTTTTCTCAAGGATCACGGCACCCACCTTGCGTTCGTCGGTCTGCCCGGGGTGGAGCATGTCGCGCTGGCGGACTCCAATCACGAAGGGCTCGAGAAACGCATGCGCGAGCTCGGGACGAACCGTCATTACGATGACTATCTGGAAATGCTCGACCGGGAACAACCGCAGATCGTCGTGCTCGGTTCCCGGCTGCCGGAGGATCACGATGTTCAGATCCGGGCGGCAGTGGAGCGGGGAATCCACGTGTTCTGCGAGAAGCCGATGAGCAGCGATCTCAGCGTCGCCGACGAACTGATCGCTCTTGCGGAGAAGCACAACGTGAAGATCGCCGTCGCCCATCTGGCGCGTCATGCGCCGGTGTTTCAGACGATGAAACGGCTGATCGAAGAGGGCGCGATCGGCACCCCGCTCACCTTCTACGGCCGGGGCAAGGAGGATGAGCGCGGCGGCGGTGAGGACATGGTGGTGCTCGGCGCCCACATCCTCGATCTGGGCTGTTATCTCTTCGGGGCTCCGGAATCGGTCAGCGCGGAGATCACGGTCGAAGGGCGGCCGCTGCGCCGGGAGGACCGCTCCGTCACGAAGGAGCCGCTCGGTCCGGTCGCCGGGGACAATGTGTTCGCGCTCTACCGTTTCCCGAAGGGTGTCCGAGGAATTTTCGAGAGCCGCAGGGGGCTGTTCCGGAAACAGGTGCGGATGGGCGTCTCGGTGATCGGTCCCGAAGGGATTCTGAGCGTCCGCTACGACGGTGAGCGGAAGTTGCGGCTGAGCCGCACGCCGTATCCGCCGGAGGACGAGGCCTCCTACGAGGAGGTTCCGCTGGTTGAGACGCGGCAGATTCCGGGTGCGGAGGCGCTGCGCGATTTCGGATACTTCTGGTATTTCCGGGAGAACAACCGGTTTGCCGCGTGGGATCTGCTCTGTGCGATCGAGGAGGACCGGCAGCCGCTGGCGAGCGCGTACGACGCCCGGACGGTGCTGGAGATGATCAACGGCGCCTATGCGTCACAATTGGCGGGGCGGGTGGTTCCGCTGCCGCTCGCGGATCGGGAGCATCCATTAAAAACAGGGAAAAACAAGCGATGATTCTTGATTCCCATGCCCATCTGCCGTCGGCCAACCATGCGAAGGAGACGGACGGCGCCTTTATCTCCTATTTCCCGGACTGGCGGACGGCGGTCGACTACTCCCGCCGGGCCGGAATCGACGGAATGATCTTCACCACCTGGGAGGGAGTATGGGCCGACACCGCGGAGGAGCTCGAGTCCGCCAACCGGGAGGCGCTGGCGATTCACGAGTGCGAGCCGGGACGGCTCTATCCCGGCGTGAGCATTCACCCGGCGTTCCCGGCATGTTCGGAAAAGTGGTTGAGACGCTTCCGGGAACGGGGATTCGTCTGGGTCGGCGAGCTGGTTCACTACCGGGCGGACCGGGGCGATTACGACAAGCCGGAGTGGCTCCGGCTCTTCGAACTTGTCTGTGAGCTCGGCATGATCGTCCAGCTTCATGTGTCGCCGAGTGTGATCCGGCTGGCGAAACAGCTGCCGGAGTTGAAGATCGTCAACTCCCACGTCGAACTTCCGCTGCTGCGGGAGCTTGCGGCGTGTCCGCGTGTCATGCTCGACGTCAGCGGATTTTCCGGCGGGCTCCGGTTCAATTCGATGGAGTTCGCGCTGCGGGAGTTCGGGCCGGACCGGCTGCTCTTCGGCACCGATTTCACGGTCTACGAGCCGGAATCGTTTCTGCTGCGGTCGCGCCATGCCTTTCCCGATCCGGAAATGCGGGAAAAACTTTATTCCGGAAATCTCCTGTCACTGCTGGCGTCGGCAGGGGCGGGGAATCCATTTCAAGGAGAATGAACGATGTATGCGATGAAAGTGGATGATGTGCAGGACATGCACTGGACGGAGGTTCCCGACCCGGTGCCGAAGCAGGGGGAAATTCTGCTGAAGATTCGCGCGGCCGCGCTGAACCGCGCCGATCTGCTCCAGAGGGCGGGCAAGTATCCGTCGCCGCCCGGCTGGCCCGCGTGGATGGGGCTGGAGGCGGCGGGCACTGTTCTTGCCGCGTCTGCCGGGAGCCGCTGGAAGACGGGCGACGAGGTGTGCGCACTGCTCGGAGGCGGCGGATATGCCGAGAAGATCGCCGTGCCGGAGGGGATGGTTCTGCCGGTTCCGGCGGGGTTGTCGATGGCGGAGGCCGCCTCGCTGCCGGAGGTGTTCGCGACCGCGTACCTGAATCTCTTTCTCGAGGCGAATATGAGGGAAGGGGAGACGGTCTTCGTACAGGCGGGGGCGAGCGGGCTCGGGCTGGCGGCGATCCAGCTGGCGAAGGCGTTCGGCGCGAAGGTGATGACTTCGGTCGGTTCGCCGGAAAAGGCGGAGGCGGTCCGCTGTATCGGGGCGGACTGGGTGCTGGAGCGTCACCGGGATGATCCGGTTGCGGCATTCGAGGCGCATCCGGTGGATATCGCGCTCGACTGCGTCGGGGGTGAGGTGCTCGGGAACTGCATCGAGAAACTCGCGCCCGGCGGCCGCTGGATCCTCATCTCGACTCTCGGCGGAGAGTTTGCCCGGATCAGCCTCCGGCCGATTCTCAAGCGGGGAATCCGGCTGATCGGGAGCACGCTGCGCAGTCGGCCGACGGAGATGAAGGCGCGAATTCTGCACGAGCTTGAAGAGAAGGTCTGGCCGAAATTCGCGTCGAAGGAGATTCGTCCGGTGATCCACGCGGTGTTGCCGGTCGCCCGTGCCGAAGAGGCGCATGCGATTCTGCAGCGCAACGGGAACATCGGCAAGGTGGTGCTGGAGATCGATTGAGATGGCTTCCGGAGCGTTCCGCGGCCGGGTGGCGGAGTCGCTCGTCTTCCGCCGGAGGATCTGCATCTGGCTGATTCTGAGCGGAACCGGGCTTTACTTCTTCGCGAACATCCAGCGGGTGGCGATTCCGGGAGCGATCTTCGATCTTCTGCAGGAGGATCTGCATCTGGCCGCGCCGGGCGTCACCGCGCTCGGCTCGGTCTTCATGTACGTCTACGCGCTGAACCAGTTGCTGATCGGACTCTTCGTCAGCCGTTGCGGCGGGCGGCGGGTGATTCTGCCCGGCGCGTTGCTCTTCTGTCTGGGTTCGCTGCTCTTTCCGCTCTCTTCGGGGGGCTGGCTCTACGTCAGCCGGGCATTGACCGGATTCGGGGCGAGTTCGCTCTATCTGGCGCTCATCGACGAAACAATCCGCGCCTGCCGTAAAAACTACGTCATCGTGGTCTCTCTGGTGATTACAGCGGGGTACGCGGGCGGCATCGTCGCCAATGCGCCGTTTGTCGCCGTGGTTCGGGCGGCCGGGTGGCAGCGGACGCTGCTCGGTGTCGCCGGGCTGACGATCCTCTGTTATCTCCTGTTTGCGGCGGTTTCCTCGCTGCGGAAACTGCCGCCGGTGCGGCGCGACGTAGCCTTCCGGTTTTCCCCCTTTTGGCAGGTGCTGGCAGTGGGGAACAACCGGATGGTGTTTCTCTTCAGCGGCCTCAATTTCGGACTTTACTACGTGATCCAGACGGTGATCGGCAAGAAGTTTCTGGAGGATTTCTGCAGGTTCTCCTCGCCGGACGCGGCGTGGATCCTCTCGCTGACCGGACTGATTTCGGCGGTCGCGGGAACCTTGCTTGCGGTGCTGAGCCGTCTGGCCGGAAACCGGCGGGTCGTCTTCTGCCGCATCGCGGGGGGGGTCAGTGTTTCGGTGTTCGGGCTCATCACGCTTCTGCTGCTCTTCGAACTCCGCAGCGGCTGGATCGCGCTGCTCTTCTGTTTGCTTGCCTCCACCGGGAGCATGTCGTCGATCGCGATTCCGCTGTTGCACGAAACCAATCCGCGCGAACTGGCCGGACCGGCGGTCTGCTTTATGAACTTCAGCTTCTATCTCGCGGTCGCGTTCTTCGGGAATCTCTCCGGCCGGCTGTTGAACACCTTTCCCCCCGAAGCGGTCGGTAAAACGCTGGTCTATTCGCGAAACTCCTATCTTGCGGTGTTCGCCGTGCTGGCGCTGGCCTCCGCCGCGGTGCTTCTGGGGGCGCTGAACGTGCGGGAGAGAGCCGGGCGGCGGATTTGAGAATCCTGTTCTCCGGGTGTATATTATCCGGATATGACGGAAGATGAAAAACAGCTCCTGCCGGTCGGCGCCGTCCTGCCGGAACTTTTCGCCGCACTCCGTTCGTCGGGCGGCGCCGTGCTTGCCGCCGCGCCCGGTGCGGGCAAGACCACGCTGGTGCCGGGGGCCTGCCTCGATGAGCCGGAGTTCGCTTCCGGCCGCATTCTGCTGCTGGAACCGCGCCGTGTCGCCGCCCGCGCCGCCGCGCGCCGCATTGCCTCATTGCTCGGCGAACCGGTCGGCCGCCGGGTCGGCTACATCGTGCGCGGCGACTCCCGGTATACGAAGGAGACCCGGATTCTCGTGGTTACCGAAGGGGTGCTGATCCGGCGGATTCAGGAGGATCCGGCGCTGGAGGAGACAGCGCTGGTCATCTTCGACGAATTTCACGAACGCAGTCTCGCCGCCGATCTCGAGCTGGCGCTGGTGCTCGATCTGCGCGGTGCGCTCCGGCCGGAACTGAAGGTGCTGGTGATGTCCGCGACGCTGGAGACCGGAGCAGTTTCCCGGCTGCTCGGCGATGTGCCGGTCATTGAGGCGCCGGGCCGCCAGTTCCCGGTGGAACAGCGTTGGAGCGCACCCGGAACGCTCGACCGGTTTCATCCGGCCCCCCCCGTCGCCCGCGCCTGCGCCGGACTCTACCGCGAAAAGGCCGGCGACATGCTGGTCTTTCTGCCCGGCATGGCGGAGATCGAAGCGACCCGGGCACTGCTGGAGACGATGCTGCCGGAGGAGGCGCTTCTGCTGCCGCTTCACGGTTCGCTCTCCCCCGCCGAACAGGACCGCGCGCTCCAGCCCGCCCCGCCGGGGCGGCGGAAGGTGGTGCTCGCCACCAACATCGCCGAAAGCAGTCTCACCATCGACGGTGTGACGCTGGTGGTCGATTCCGGATTGGAGCGGAGACTGCGCTATTCGCCCGCGGCGGGAATCTCCTTTCTCGAACTCGGGCGCATTTCGCAGGCCTCCGCCGCCCAGCGCAGCGGCCGGGCGGGACGGACCGCCCCCGGAACTGCCCTCCGGCTCTGGAGCGAACTCGAGCACCGGAGTCTGGAAGTGCGGACCCGGCCGGAGATCCTCGACGCCGATCTGGCCGGATTGGCGCTGGAGCTGGCGGCGTGGGGGGCCTCGCCCGCCGATCTCGCCTGGCTGGACCCGCCGCCGGAGGCGGGATTTGCCGCCGCGCGGAAACTGCTCACCGAACTCGGCGCTCTCGACCGGGAGGGGCAGCTTACGCCGCGCGGCCGGAAACTTGCCTCTCTGCCGGTCCATCCCCGGCTGGGGATGATGCTGCTGCGCGCCTCCGAACTTGGACTCGCCCCGCTCGGTGCGGAACTCGCCGCGCTGCTGGAGGAGCGCGACGTCCGCCGGAGCTTTTCCGGCGCCGACCTGCGCGACCGGGTCGAACGGATGCGCCGCCATCCGGAGGAGTTCCGCAACCAGCTGGTGATCAAGCAGCAGCTCCTCTCGCTTCTCCATGAAAAAGAGGCGCCGGTTCCGGTGGAGAAGTGCGGACTTCTCACCGCGTTCGCCTATCCCGGGCGGATCGGTCGTGCCCGGAACCGTCACGGAACCGGTTATCTGTTGAGCGGCGGCTCCGGCGCCCGGCTGGAGGAGGGGGATCCGCTCTGCCGCGAGGAGTTTCTCGCCGTCGCCCGGCTCGATGGAACCGCCGGGCGCGAGGCGATGATCCGGCTGGCGGCGCCGCTCGAAGAGGAGGATCTGGAACTGCTGTTTGCCGACGGAATGACCACCCGGGTGACGGTGGAGTTCGATCCGGAGCGGGAGCGCGCGGTCGCCCGGGAGGAGCTCCGGTTCGGCGCGCTGCTGCTCAAGAGCATTCCGGTGGAGCCGCCGCCCGGCGCACTGCCCCGCGCGGTGCTCGAAGCGGCGCTCGAACGGAAACAGGAACTTCCACCGCCGGAGCAGAAAGCGGCCCGACGGCTGCTGGAGCGGGTCCGCTATGCTGCGAAACAGGAGCCGGAACGCTATCCGGACTGGTCGGAGGAGACGTTCCGTCGGATTCTTCCGGAGCTTGCCGCGCCTTATTTCCCGGAGGTGCGGAGCTTCTCCGATCTCGCCCGCGCCGATTTTCTCACGGTGCTGCACACGAAGCTCGGTCCGGAACGGTTGCGGGAGCTCGCCCGCGATTATCCGGAAAACTTCACGTCGCCCGTCGGAACGGCCCACAAGATCGACTACTCCGGAATGGAGCCGACTCTGCCGGTCCGGGTGCAGGAGATGTACGGCGTGCGGGTGCATCCGGTGCTGGGCCGTTCCCGCCGGCCGCTGCGGGTGGAACTGCTCTCGCCCGCCGGGCGTCCGGTTCAGGTCACCACCGATCTGCCCGGTTTCTGGAGCGGGAACTGGCCGCTGGTCCGGAAGGAGATGAAAGGCCGTTACCCCAAACACTTCTGGCCGGAAGATCCCGCTGGAGCGCTCCCCACCACCCGCACCCGGGCGGAGATGGAGCAGAATAAACGGTGAGCGGCGCCGGAGGCGCGGCTGGAACCACCGCGGCCGCGGCGGAATCCGCGCCCCGTGGTTTTTTACGCCACCAGCATCATTCACGGCTGCTGCGCCTCCCGCCCCGGCCTGGCGGAGACCGCACAGCTGGCGCGAATGCTCGACTGGCCCGTGCTGAACTTCGGCTTCGCCGGTTCGGCAAAGGGGGGAGAGCCGGAGGTGGCGGAAACTCTGGCAAGGGTGGAGGATCCGGCGCTTTTTCTGCTTGATTACGATGCGAACGTCGACCTCGACCGTCTGGAACAGACGCTGCCGCGCTTTACCGACATTTTGCGCGAACGCCACCCAGCGGTGCCGATCGTGACGATTTCGCAGCTGCGAATGGCGGCGGAACGGGAGATGAATTCCGCGCCAACAGCGAACGGCGCCGGGCGATGGGCGACGGGGCGGTCTGCTTCCTCGAAGGCTTCGATCTGCTCGGCGAAAACTTTGCGAAGTGCTTCGCCGATGGGGTTCATCCGAATGATATCGGATTTCTGCGGGTGTCGGAGAAACTCGCCGCCTTTCTGCGTGAAAAGCGGCTGGTCTGACACCGTCCGTCAGAGGTCGTAACAGGCGAGCGCCGCCTGCCGGGCCGCGCTGGAACTCTTCGGCGTGAGGAGCTTGCGGACCTCCTCCATCCCCGCTTCGACCTCGGCGCGCCGTTCGCCGCCGGGCAGAATGCGCTCCACCGCCGGAACCAGCTCCTTCGGCGAAAAGTGGTGCTGAAGGAACTCCTCGTAGATGGTCCGGTTGGCGATGATGTTCACCATCGTGAAGTAGCCGCGGTAGAGGCGGACCACCAGCGAGGCGAGCAGGATGGTGACCCAGTTGAGCTTGTAGCCGACCACCAGCGGAAGCCCGGCGATGGCCGATTCCACGGTGACGGTGCCGCTGGCGGCGAGTCCGGTTCCGGCCCGCTGCTGCCAGCAGGCGGTGTCGGCACAGCTGATGGTGACCTGCGGCGCATTGGGGTGTTTCCGGCGGTATTCGCTGCAGATTTCGTCACAGAGGCGGGCGATTTTCTCGCGCGGAGCGCTGAGGTGGAACTTCAATTCGGGATGGCGTTCGGCGAGCTGCGAAATCGTATCGAGCATCGGCCGCAGCAGAAAATTGATCTCCATCGTGCGGCTGCCCGGCAGAAGCAGAAACTCTTCCGGGGAACGCTGAATTTCCGGATCGCGCCGCTCTTCGACGATGTTCACCAGCGGGTGGCCGACGAAGGTGGCCCGCAGCCGGGTGGGCGCGAAGACCTCCTCCTCGAAGGGGAAGATCACCAGCATTTTCGTGCAGATCTTCGCCAGCACCGGCAGCCGCCACTTGCCCCATACCCAGAGGTGGGGACAGACATACCAGACTACCGGAATCCGGTTCGCATACATCATCAGCGC
This sequence comes from uncultured Victivallis sp., assembly GCA_964590295.1. Classification (GTDB taxonomy): domain Bacteria; phylum Verrucomicrobiota; class Lentisphaeria; order Victivallales; family Victivallaceae; genus Victivallis. Next base: position 13,879 of record CAZPWP010000002.1, on the reverse strand, counting down.
GAAGAGCAGGTTGAAGCCGGGGTAGTCGATCAGCACGACCTCCTGCGGCCGAGCCCGCTTCGCTTCGCGCACCAGCCGGAAGAAGATGGCGATGAAGGTGAAGATATGTTTGAACACCTCGATCACACCGACGACGCCGAGTTCGGTCGAGTCAACCTTGAGATCGATGTCGGCCGCGGCCATCTGCGGGCCGCCCATGCCGGAGAGCCGGACCGTATCGCCCCGTTCCGCGGCGATGGCGCGCAGTTCGCCGGCGAGCCGGGCGCCGTAGAGGTCGCCGGAGGCCTCACCGGTGAGGATCCATATCTTCTTTTCCGCCATTCGCGTCAGCCCCGGTTGACTTGTGCGAATTCATCCACCGCCTGCTGGGCGGTCCGCCGCAGGAAGGCCGCGTCGGAGTTGCCGATCTCCTGCGGAATGAAGCGGATCTCCTCCACTTTCTGCCCGAAGAGCATGGCGAACCAGACACACGCCTGAAGGTACTGCCCGCGGGGATTGAGGTGGATGAGGTCGCGGCGGAGATAGAGTTCGCCGGTCTCCGGATTCTTCGTCCAGTTGCACTGGCCGACCACATCGCCCGCCTGCGGCGGCAGATCGGGCCAGGCGATGGTGTCGATCAGGGCCGGATCATAGTTGACGAACTTGCGTTCGCTGTTGCGGCGGGTGAGCTGGACCGCGTAGCCGGAGGGGATGATCCGCAGTTTATAGTCGCGCGCGAGCTTCGTGTAGTTCGCGGTCAGCCGCTCGTACATGAGATCCTGCGTGATGCCCCATTCGCTGCCGGGGAGGAACTGCGGATGGTCGGCACGGTAGGCCCAGGTCTGCTGGATGACCACCTCCGCCTGCGGGGCGTATTTCTTCACGTAGGCGATGATGTTGCCCGCCCAGGGCTGGAAGGTCTCCGGCCGCCAGCTGTCGTGGCTCGCCTGCTGGAGGGTGACCACATCCCAGGCGCGCTGTTCGAGGATCGTGCGCAGCTTGCGTCCGCCCTGATAGATGCGGCAGCGTTCGTCATGCTCTTCCGCTTCGATGTAGCTCCAGTGGCGCGCGAGTTCGCAGCCGCCGAAATTGGCCCGCTCGAAGTGAAGGTCACAGCGGGCGGATTCCACCGCCGTCGGGAAGTAGCGTTCGAGACTGTCGGTGAAACTGTTGCCGATGGTGAGGATATTCATTTTCTGCCGCTCCTTTTCAATTATTTGAGGCCGAGGACATCCTGCATGTCGTAGAGTCCGGGTTCGGCGTGGGTGAGGAATTCCGCCGCGCGGAGCGCCCCTTGGGCGAAGGTGTCCCGGCTGGAGGCCTTGTGGGTGAGTTCGATCCGCTCGCCGTTGATGGCGAAGACGACGGTGTGGTCGCCGACGACATCGCCGCCGCGCAGGGAGTGCATGCCGATTTCGTGTTTCGTCCGGGCGCCGACCATCCCTTCGCGTCCGTGACGGACGTCGGTCGCGTAGTTCCAGCCGTGCACGGCGCACACCTCTTCGGCGAGCCGCACCGCGGTGCCGGAGGGGGCGTCCTTCTTCTGGTTGTGGTGCATTTCGATGATTTCGACGTCGTAGTCGGGACCGAGGGTGCGCGCGGCCTCGCCGACCAGTTTGAAGAGCAGATTGACGCCGACGCTCATGTTGTAGGCCGAGACGATCCGGCCGCCGCGTTCAGCCAGTTCGGCCAGCTCCTCCTTTTCGGCGGCGGAGAGCGCGGTGGTGCCGATGACCGCCGCGCAGTGGCTGGTCACCGCGAGTCGGACCGCTTCCAGCACTCCGCCGGTGGCGAAATCGATGATGGCGTCGGCATGTTTGACCAGTTCGTCGAGGTTGGCGGTGATCTTCACGCCCGCTTCGCCGCATCCGGCGACCCGCCCGGCATCTTCGCCGAGGAACGGGGATTCGACGAATTCGGTCGCCCCCGCCAGTTCGAATTCCGGATTTTCCATGACGTTGGCGACCAGCCTGCGGCCCATCCGGCCGGCGGCTCCGACGATGATGACTCTGATCATATTCGATCCTTCCTGATGCGGTTGCTTATCCTGTTGTCAGAGGCCGGGAACGGTCCGCTGTTCGTTTTTCGGCACCCAGTAGGGACGCTCCGGCATACCCACCGGGAATACGCGCACGTTCCGGTACCGCCCCGACTGCGCCACCAGGCTGTACGGGACGAAGAGAAACGTGTAGGGCTGCTCCTCGTGGATCAGCCTGGCGAAGGCGTGGGCGATCTCGATCCGCCGCTTCCGGTCGAAGGTGCGGCGCATCTCTTCGATCAGTTTATCCGCCTCGGCGTTGCGGAATCCGATGTAGTTGCTGCTCTCCTTCTTGTCGCACTGGCTGGAGTGCCAGATCTGGTACATGTCCGGCTCGAAGGGGCTGCTCCAGCCGAGACAGCTCGCATCGAAGCGGCGCTGATTGAGCCGCTGCAGATAGACCGACCACTCGACGTTTTCGATCTTCATGTCGATTCCGGCGGCGGCCATCGACTCCTTGATGAGCGGCATCATCTTCTGCTGAATCGGACTGGCCGCGATCTGCAGCATGGTGAAGACGAATTTCACCCCGTCCTTCTCGAGAATGCCGTCGCCGTCGGTGTCGCGCCAGCCGGCTTCGGCGAGCTGCCGTTTCGCCCGTTCCGGATCGTAGGGCCACGGTCGGATCGACGGATCCGCGTAGGGACCTTCCGGGTAGAAAGGGCCGGTGGTGATCTTTGCCAGGTTGAAGTAGATGTCGCGCAGAATCTTTTCGCGGTCGATCAGCATGGTCAGCGCCTGCCGCACCTTTTTATCCCGGAAACAGGGGTTGGTGAGGTTGTAGCCGATGTAGGTGTACTGCGGCAGCAAATAGCGGTATTTTTTGAGTTCGCCCGAGGTGAACTCCTTCCCGCCGGCACGCTGGATCCACTGGTCCGGAGTGAGTCCGAGCTGGTCGAGCGAGCCGGAGAGCAGCGCCTGGAAGCGGGTGTTGGGGTGCTTGATGATTTCGTAGACGAGATATTCGAGCGAGGCGCCGACACCGAGGGCGTTCCCGAAGTAGGAGGGGTTGCGGCGGAAGAGCACCCGGCGGTCCTTCTCCCAGCGGACGAATCGGTAGGGGCCGCAGCCGATCAGCATCCGGTTGCGGCGGTGGTCGTTGTTGAACCGCCTGCCGTCGAACGGGCCGTCGTAGGCGTGGTAGAAGTGGCGCGGCATCGGCGACATGCCGAGGGTCGACGAGCGCGAACCGTAGTATTCAACCTTCCAGCGGACGATGAATTCGAAGTCGTTGACGATCTCGATCGATTCGAGATCCTGATAGTAGGTGCGGATCGCTTCGCAGTTGACGTCGGGATTCTTCACTACATCCACGAAAAATTTGAAATCTGCGGCGGTCACCTCTTTCGGACCGTGTTTTACTCCGGTTTCCGGATCGGTGAAGGGATCCCAGAAGACGCCGCGGCGCAGTTTGATGCGGTAACTTTTGTGGTCGGGGGAGATCTGCCACGACTCCGCCAGCATCGGCTGGTATTCCGTCGGATCCCCGTAGTTGAGCTCGGCGAGAGCGGGGACGCACAGCCCGTGAAACTCCGACGCGGTTGCCTCGTTGTTGATCAGGGGATTCAGATTGGGGGTGTCGGCGATCGTCGCCTGAATCAATCTGCCGCCCTGCACTGCAGCCGGGTCGAAATACTGCAGATTGGCGATGGCCCCGGGGGCGGCGGGGCGCTCTGCGCGCTCCTGTTCCGTGGTCGGGATCGGGAGGGCGGCCAGGTTCTGCAGGTGCTGTTCGAGCCGTTCAAGTCGTTCAAGCACGCGCAGATTGCTTTCGCGGGCCCGGTCGACCGCGCCGGTCAGGATCCAACCGAAGTAGATCACCACCAGAATCAGTACCGTCAGCAGAAATTTGATGCAGCCGTTCCCACCCATGACGCCGCCCTCTCAGCGTTGGGAGATTCGGTAGGTCATGACCGCGCCGAGAATCTGAAAAACGATATTCGGCAGCCAGAGCAGATACTGCGGGTAGAGCTTTGGAAAGGAGTTCAGTGATTCGCAGAGAATGATCGACAGGAAAAAGAGTCCGGCGAGAATCACGCTCAGGAACAGCCCAACCGAGGTCTCTCTCCGGCTGGTCCGGATCGCCAGCGGCAGCCCGAGCAGCAGAAAGGCAATCGGCGAAAGCGCAAAAGCGATCCGCTGATTGAGTTCCACCTCCAGTTCGGTCGTGTCGCGATTGAGCTCCTTGGTCAACCGGATGCGCCCCATCAGGTCGGCGAGTGTCATGTACTTGGGCCGGACGCTGATTTTCTGGGCATTGGCCTGTTTGCCGTAGTTGAAACTGAACTCCAGCTCCTGCGTGTAGAAGCGGGTCGGCACGCCGCCGCCGCCCAGGCCGGTTGCACTGCCCGCGGCGGATTTCTTGTCGATCACCAGGCAGTCGTAGAGGTGAACGATCAGCAGCTGCTTCTCCTTGTCCACCGAGAGTTCGCCGTGGGCGGCGGAGATGTCCTGGGCCACCGTCTGCGGATCGCTCAGCATGTAGATCTGCACGCCTTTGATGCCGTTTTTCCCCTCTTTGTCATCAATGTAGATGATGGTGTTCTCATATTCGATCGGTTTGCCGGGTTCGAAGATCGCCAGCGGCTGGTTGATCGCCGCGGTCTGCATGAGACTGCGGGATTTGCCCAGCAGCGGGGGGCCTACCTCCACCTGCAGATAGAGGCAGAAGAGCGTCAGGAGAAAGGTGATGATCAGAATCGGCGAGACGATCTGCAGGATCGAGACGCCGCAGGCCCGCATCGCGGTGATTTCACAGTCGGCGGACATCCGGCCGAAGACCAGCATCACCGCCACCATGACCGCCCACGGCACGGTGAAGGTGAGGATGATCGGCAGGATGTAGAGGGTGAATTCAAGGAAGGTCCAGAAGGAGATTCCCTGCGAAACGTAGTCGAGCACCTTGACCAGATTCGCTCCGGTCATGCCGAAGGTGAGGATGGCGATCGCCATCGAAAAAGCGAGCAGAAAGCCGCGCGTCACATACCAGTTCAAAGTTTTCATCGGTCGGGCAAACCTGTCTGTTGCGATTGAATCATGCCGGAATGTACCATCCATTAAAAATACATTGCAAAAGCGGATTTGGCAACCCGGAATGTTTTTTTTCCCCGGAATTCTGCCGGAATCGATAAAAAATCTTGAATATTTCACGAATCGGTCGTATTGTATGAATGGTCCGTTTGTCTCAAAATTAAAATTCGGAGATCTCTGCTGATGAAAATGGCTTCTTCCCGTGTCTGGCTGCCGGTCGTCATCCTCGTGCTCGGCGCCCTTTTCGTAGTCTGGATGAACAATGCCTTCACCAATTCCGCCGCGATGCGCGACATTTTCTGCGGCACCAGCAGTTCCGGCGAGGTGCTCGGTCCGGTCGCGCCCGGTTCCCGGAACAGCCTCGCGGCCCGCGGCGAACTCGCCGGACGCATTTCGATGCTGATTTTTTCGGTGATTACCGTGATGCAGTTTCTCGCCTTCGGCGTCGCCTACGTGGTGGTGGACAGCATCCGGCGCAGCTCCGACGGCTGCAAACTCAAGCTGCGCAAACTCGAAAACGCCGACATCTTCTTCGACGTGCCGCTCTACATCGGATTGTTCGGCACGGTGTCGGCGTTTCTGGTCATGACCTTCTCGCCGCAGAGCAGCCGGCTGATCGCCTACAGTTCGACGCTGATCGGCATCATCTTCAGCCTGATCCTGCGGCTGGCGATGCTCTGGCCGCTGCGGCAGAAGCTGCTCTGCGGCAATGAAATCGGAGAGTGCGGCAAGTGAACCGGGCAATTCTCATCGTCATCTGCGACTTCCTGGTCTCGGCGATGCTGTCAATGATGACCGGCATGGTGCCGGCGCACGTCGGCGGCAGCGGCGTCGGTCTCGACAGCCGGACCACGGCCCTGCTGCTTGCCGAACTGCAGAACCGGCGGCAGCAGCTCGAGGCGACCCGGGCGAAACTCCGCGAGGCGCAGCAGAAGGAGGGATTCTCCGAAGCGCGCGAACAGATGCTGGAAAAACTCGCCGGTGAACTCGCCGATACCCTGCTCAAGAGCGAACAGCTCGAGGAGCGGCTCCGGCTCACCCGGACCAACACCGGCGCCCTCACGCCGGAACAGCTTCAACAGCGGCTCGACCGCGAGATCCGCAACCGCCACCTCAGCCGAATCCGGATGGAGGAGGCGCAGAACGAGCTGGCCGCACTGCGGAAAAACTACACCTTCGCTTCCGGCAATCTCGCCAAATTGAGCGAGGATTACGCTGCCGCCCGCCAGAAGATCAGCGACACCGGCGAGCGGCTCGACGAGACCCGGGAATCGCTGCGGGAGACGCAGCGGAATCTCGAGGAACAGCGCCGCCGTCTGGAAACCACCGGCGCCGACCTCGCGAAAACCCGGGCGACCCTCGCTGCCCGCGAGACCGCGCTGGCCGGGATGCGCCAGTCACTTCAGGAGACGCTCTCCCGGATGGGGGAGGTCTCCCGCGCGGCGCAGAAGACCGAGAGCGATCTGGCCTACACCCGCGGCCGGCTGAGTGCGACGGAGCGGGATCTTGCCGACAGCCGCAGCCAGCTGGAGCGCACCCGCCGCCTTGCCGCCGCCCGCGAAGTCGAGCGCAACGAGGCCCGCACCCGGCTCGACCAGATGAGCAAGGCGCTGAAGAATGCCGTGACCGAACTCTCCCGGACCAAGGCGAGCCTCGATGCGACGAAGCAGCAGGCGGAGACGACCGGGCGCGAACTGCTTGAAACCCGCGGTGCGGCGGAGACGACGGCGGTCAAGCTCAAATCGACTGAACAGCGGCTCGCCGCTGCGGAGCAGAAGCTCCGCAGCGATGTGCTCGACCGTTACCATGAGGCCGCGGTGCGGCTCGATCTCGCCCTCACGGAAGAGCGGCTGCTGCTCAATCAGCATGGCGGCGGGACCTACTATCTGCCGCTGGTGAGGATCGGCGGGAAGAGTGTGCTGGTCGCTTCGTTCCACACGCTGGCGGGCGATCTGGATACGCCGTTGAAGTTCGACCGGATTCTGGAGCTTTCCTACCGGACCCGTCCCGGCGACGCCTCCGAAAAAGCGGCTCCCGGCGTCAACGCCGCCGGCCCGCTGCTGACCGTGCCGGCGGAGCCGCGGATCGCGGCGCTGGAGGTCGCGCCGGAGGGGCGGAAGCCGCTCGAAACCATGACGATCGGCAAGCTCCGCCAGCGCGGACTGCACAACCTCCACCTCTTCAAAACCTCCTCGTTCGGCAAGGAGTCGGCGGCGCTCGGAGGGCGCTGTTCGATCGATCTCGCCGCAAAGGAACCTTATCTCTATATCCGCAACACCGGGCGGGGGACCGGCGGCAGTGAACTGCGCGCCGAACCGGGCGACTTCGTGCTGAGCCGGGAAGGGGATTTCATCGGCGTGGTGGTCTCGATCGAAAACTTCGATTTCGGCCGCCGCCAGGAGGCGAAATGTTTCGTATTCCCCGATGAATTCAACTGGGAAAAGGCGGGGGGCATTCCGATCGTCCGCCGCCCCGGGGAGGAGTATTTCAACGCCTTCGGCGGAGCGGTGCGCCGCCATCTGGAACAGCAGATGGAAAAGGACGGGAAGTAGCCGATGGAGGGGCTCCGGAACGATCCGCTTCACACTTCGGTACCGTCGGATGATGAGGCGACGCTGATCTACGGCACCAGCAGCGAAACCCGGCTCTCTCCGGAGAAGCTGCGCGAAGTGCTCGGCGTTCCCTCCGGCGACCGGCTGCAGGATTACGGGGAGCTTTCCACCATCGGCATCGGCGGCGTCGGGGCGGTCTTCGCCGCCCACGAACCCGGACTCAACCGCGATGTCGCGCTCAAACTGCTCCGGCCGCAGTACCGGAACAAGACCGAACGGATCGAAGCGTTCATCCGCGAAGCGCGCGCCACCGCCCAGATCGACCACCCGAACATCGTTCCGGTCCACCGGATGGGGGTGTTCGACGACGTGGGCGTCTACTTTTCGATGAAACGGGTCGAGGGGGAGACGCTGCGGATGATCCTCGCGAAACTCGCCGAGGACCGCAGCGGATACCGCCGCAAATACTCCCTCAGGCGGCTGCTCGAAATCTTCATCGGCGCCTGCAACGGCGTCGCCTTCGCCCACCGTCACGGAATTCTTCACTGCGACCTTAAGCCGGGCAACCTGATGGTCGGAGACTACGGCGAGGTGCTGGTCATGGACTGGGGCATGGCGCGCTACCACTGCGAACGCGATCAGGGCCGTTCCGGAGCCAAGCTCGATCTGGAGCTGAACGGCGATCTCAAGCCCGCCGAATCTCCCCGCCCGCCGGAACCCCCGCAGGAGGAGAAGCATGTGGTCAACGGAACCCCCGCCTTCATGGCGCCGGAACTCCTGATCGGCGAAGTGCCGGAGGCGACGGAACAGTCCGATGTCTATGGACTCGGCGCGATTCTCTATTCGATCCTGACCTGGCGCAACGCGCCGTTCGACGTGAAACTGCCGCAGGAAGAGCTCTGCCGTGAAGTGGCGCTGGGCCGTTTTGTACCACCGCGCAAGGCGGCGCCGTCCGAACAGCCGCTGCCGCTCGAGCTCGAGGCGATCTGCCTCAAGGCGATGTCGCGCGACCGTTCCCGGCGTTACCGCAGCGTCGGGGAGCTGATCGATGATGTGCGCAACTATCTCGACGGTTATCCGGTCGCGGCCTATTCGCCGACGCCGATCTACCGACTCTCGAAACTGATCCGGCGCCATCCGCTGGTGCCGTCGGTGCTGATGGCGGCGATCCTGACCTGGTTCGGATTCTACGCGTTCCAGCTGATCAGCAATCTGTCGCAGAGCACGTCGCTGATCAATCTGGCGGAATTCAACTATGCACAGGCGCGGGAGTACAATCTTCTGGCGCAGCGCACCTCCCGGCAGATCCGCCAGAGTTCCCGGCAGCAGCAGAACCGTCACGGCCGCAATCTTGAACGCGAACTGCTCCGGCAGCTCGCCGAGATGGAGAACGGCTACAATTCCGCGCTGGAGTTCATCTCCCGGGCGCCGGAGCTCGGGCTGCGCGCACCGCAGATCCGCCGGATGACCCGCGACATCTTCCGGTCGACGCTGGAGCTCTATCTTCGCAGCCGCGACTATTTCGCGCTGCGCCGTGTCCTGCGGCAGTACCGGGGGCGGTGGCGTCCGCTCTTCGACGAGGCGCTCGCGGAAGATCCGGTGCTGGCGGCGCTGGTGGCGGCGATCGATTCCCGCGAGGGGGTGCTCGACATCACCGGGCTCTCCGGCACCGGGTGGAAATTGACGATCCGCGACGCGAACGGCGCGGTGGTGCAGCTGCCTGACGGCGGAAAGGCGGAGAATCTGGCGCTCGAGGCCGGAAACAGCCACTACCGGTTGCCGGAAGGTGTTTATCTGCTGGATTTCCGGCAGGATGGCGGTGTGGAGTTCAGCTGTCCGGTGGTGGTGCCGCTGGCGGCGGAGAATCTGCTCTCGTTCGATCTCCCGAAGCGGGTGTTTCCCGGCGAATGGTGTTACGTGCCCGGCGGTGAATTTTTCAGCGGCCGCTCCGGAGAACGTTCCAGCATCGGTACGATTACGCTGCCTTCCTATCTGATCGGGAAATACGAGGTGACTTTCCGCGATTATCTGGAGTTCTGGAAGAGTCAGAAGGATCCCGTTCTCCGCCGCCGCTACCAGGGGTGGTACACGTTTGAATCCGGTTCGGGCGGTACCGGGCGGATCTGGAACGACAAAGGGGAACTCGTTTCTCCCTTCCGGCCGGAACTGCCGGTGGTCGGCATCTCCGGCGAGGCGGCTTCCGCCTACTGCGACTGGCTCGGTCGGAAGATCGGTGCAAAGGTCCGGCTCCCCTCCGTGTTTGAATGGGAGAAGGCGGCGCGCGGCATCGACGGCCGTCCCTATGTGTGGGGCGAGAGCTACCGCCCCGGCGAAGCGCTGCTGCGCGACCATCCGGAGGCGGCGAAGTATCCGGTCGGTGCGCCGCCCGGGAGTTTCCCCGAGGACTGTTCCGGATACGGTGTCTTCGATATGACCGGCAATGTGCGGGAGTTCGTCCGCGTTTCGGGTGACTCGGGCACCTCCTACCTCTCCGCCGGCGGCTCCAGACGGACTTCACCCGAGCAGGCGCAGAGTCCCAATGCCTATTACATCAACGGCAGCGCCGGCGATCTCGGATTCCGCTGTGTGGTGGAGCTCCCGCAGCCGGAGAAGATTGTTCAGGTGAGTGTGAATCAATGATCGATTTCAAGGATGTGGTCAAGACCTACGCCGGGGAGACGATTCTCAACGGCGTGTCATTCCGGATCAATCCAGGCGACCGGGTCGGCGTCGTCGGGTCGAACGGCGCGGGCAAGAGTACGCTTTTCGGCATTATCACCGGTGAGGTTTCCCCCGACCGCGGATCGGTTTCGCTGCCGAAGGAGCTCCGGATCGGCATCTTGCGCCAGCATTTGCCGGAGGATGAGGTCGAGCGGCCGCTGACGGAGTTCACCGCCGACGCGATTCCGGAGCTGCGCACCATGTACGAGGAGCTGCTCCGGCTCGAACAGCAGCTTCACGAGGGCGTGGTGGACGGCGATCGGCTCGACGCGCTGCTCGCCCGCCACGGCCGCCTCCAGTCGCAGATCGAGCACCTCGGCGCCTACCGGCTCAAGACCGAGGCGGAGGAGGCGCTCAGCAACCTCGGTTTTCACGAAGAGGACTTCTCGAAGCCGTTGCGCGCCTTTTCCGGCGGCTGGCGGATGCGGGCGGCGCTGGCCCGCGTGTTGATTTCGCGGCCGGACATCCTGATGCTCGACGAACCCTCCAACTACCTCGACATCCCCGCGGTGGAGTGGCTCTGCCGGTTCCTGAAATCCTTCTCCGGCACGCTGCTGCTGATTTCGCATGACCGCTTTCTGCTGCGCAAGCTCACCAATCTCACGCTCGAGGTCAACTCCGGGCAGGTGACCCGCTACGCCGGAGATTACGACTACTACCGCGCCGAACGGGAGAACCGCCGCCGTTCGCTGGTGGCGGCCAAGCGCAACTCCGACCGCAAGCGCGAACACCTTGAACGGGTGATCGACCGCTTCCGCGCCAAGAGTTCGAAGGCGGCGCAGGCGAAGAGCTGGCAGAAGGCGCTGGATAAGATGGAGGAGATTGAGCTGCCTGATGATTTGAGTTACCACGGGGCGATCCGGTTTCCGGAACCGCCGCCCGGCGGCGTCGAGGCGGCCCGGCTGGAGGATCTTTCGTTCAGCTACGTG
>CAZPWP010000002.1:0-2620 GCA_964590295.1 uncultured Victivallis sp. | reverse complement strand
GCAAGACCACGCTGCTCAAACTGCTGGTCGGCAAGCTCAAGCCGACCTCCGGGCGGGTGGTGCTCGGCCACCACAGCGTCATCGGCTATCAGGCGCAGGAGTTCGCCGATCTCCTGGCGCCGGAGCAGACGGTCTACGACGTGGTGCGCGGCAATCAGCCCGCCGGCGCCGGCACTGCCAGGCTGATGAACGTGCTCGGTTCGTTCGGCTTCTCCGGAGAAGCCGCCTCCAAGACCTGCGGCGTGCTCTCCGGCGGCGAAAAGATCCGGCTGCTTTTCGCCCGCATCTTCGTCAATCCGCCGAACCTCCTTGTACTCGACGAACCGACCACCCACCTCGATATCGCCGCGCGCGAGCTCCTGCAGGAGGCGATCCGAAACTACTCCGGCACGGTCTGCATCGTCAGCCACGACATCGAATTCGTTCGCAACACCGCGACCGGCATCATCGCGATGGAGCCGCCGGGCATCCGGAAGTACTTCGGCAACTACGACTACTATCTGGAGAAGTCCGCGGAACTGCGCGCCGCCGGCATCACCACGTCGCCGGAGACCGGCGCCGGGCTGATGAACGGCTCTCCCGATCTCGCCCGCAACCGCCGCCGCGCCCGCGCCCAGGCCCGCGCCTCGCTCGCCGCCGAACGGAAGCGCGCCGAAAACGAGGTCGCCGCGCTGGAGGAGAAACTGGAGGCGCTGGAAAAGCGGCGCAGTGAACTTCTCGAACAGCTCTCCGGCGGCGGCCGGATCGATTTCTCCGAGGTCAACCGGGAACTTTCGCAGGTCCAGACCGACATCGCCGCGACCGAGACCGCCTGGGAGAGCGCCGCCGATGCGCTCGAAGAGGTCCGCCGCAAAAACGCCGAAATCCATCAGGGGTAAATCGGCTCTCTTTCGTCAGTTTTCTTGGGATTTTTTTGATAAAATTCTCAAAAGTTTATCATTTTTCGATCAATATTTCTCATCTAATTATCAAAAAGAGCTCTTGTATTTGAATGGAACCGGAGTATACTATCAAGGAGGACGGAAATCCATTGATACAGGAAAGAGCAAAATGAGCCAGAAAACGAATGCTCCGGTGGAGTTCGTTGCGATGGGTTACTGCAGCAACGACTACCTGTGCCGGGTCCCGCAGATTCCGATCGACCACAAGGTGGAGATCATCGAACACCAGATTCAGGGGGGTGGTCCGGCGGCGGACGCGGCAGTGGCGGCGGCGAGGCTCGGGTTGCGGACGATGTTCGTGACCAGCGTCGGCAACGACGACGGAGGGAAGCGGATTCTCGCCGACCTCGCGCGGGAGGGGATCGACACCTCGCGGATCCCGGTGCGCGAGGGGTGCGGATCGCCGATGGCCTACTGCTGGATCGATTCCGACGGCAAGCGCAGCGTGGCGTGGACCCACAACGGCCTGCGGCTGCTCACTGCGGAGGAGGTGCCGTATGACGTGATCGCCGAAGCGAAGATGCTCCACCTTGACGGACACCACCCCGAGGCGGCGGTGGCGGCGGCGAGGTGCGCGAAGGAGAACGGCGTGCTGTTCAACTTCGACGCGGGGACCATCCGGCCCGGCGTCGAACAGCTCGTGGAGCTGGCCGACCTGCTGATCGCGTCGGAGTATTTCGCCCGGACCTTCACCGGCGAGCAGGATCTCGACCGGGCACTGCTGAAACTGGTGAAATATCAGGCGAAGGTGACCGGCATCACGCTGGGGGCGGGCGGCTCGATCTTCTACGACAACGGCGAGATCCGCCGGTTCCCGATCTTTCCAGCGCCGGTGGTCGACACCACCGGCGCTGGCGACTCCTTCCACGCCGGATTCGCCTTCAAGTATCTGCAGACGCAGGATATTGCAGTATGCGCGAGATTCGCCTCGGCGGTCGCCGCGATCAAATGCGGCAGGCTCGGCGCCCGCGCCGGTCTGCCGACGCTGGAACAGGTCGAAAACTTTCTCAAAGAACAGGAGTAACGCAGCATGAGCACACAGAATCTCTTGCTCCACTGCCCCGCGAAACCCGGATTCAACCGGATCTTCGACGTCGGCGAGTACAACATGAAACTGACCGGTTTCGGACTGTTCGTTCTGCGCGCCGGCGAGAGCTGCCAGAGCGACACCGGTTCGTTCGAGGTGGCGCTGGTGCTCCTCGGCGGCAAGTGCCGGGTCTCCGGCGACGGCTTCGACTTCACCGAGGTCGGCGGTCGGAAGAACGTCTTCGACGGCAAGCCGTACACGGTCTATCTGCCGCGCAACACGAAGTACACCGTCACCGCGCTCACCGATGTGGAGATTGCGGTCAACACTTCGCCGGCGAGCCGCGACACCGCGCGCCCGACCGTCATCACGCCGGAGATGACCCGCACCTTCTCTCTCGGGCGGGACAACTTCACCCGGCAGGCGACGGTGATGCTCGACGAGACCTTCGATTCGGAACACTTCTACATCGGCGAAGGGCTGATTCCCTCCGGCAACTGGTCGGGATATCCGCCGCACCGCCACGACATCGACAATCCACCCGAGGAGATCGATATGGAGGAGACCTACTTCTACCTCTTCGATCCGCCGCAGGGCTTCGGCATCCAGAATTTTTTTTTTAATGATACGGCGACCACCGAGATCTACACCG
>CAZPWP010000001.1:3463-26977 GCA_964590295.1 uncultured Victivallis sp. | reverse complement strand
GAAGCACTCCTGCGACTTCTGGTCGATCAACTACTACACCCGCCACTTCGTCACGGCGCGGACCGCTGACGGCAATGCTCCCCGGTATCAAAGTCACCGGATCCGCCCGATCAACCGGGATTTCTATCTGGAAGAGTTCTATCCGCAGGGGCTCGTCGATGGACTTTGCAAACTGCGCGATCTACCGATCTATATCACCGAAAACGGCTTCTGCTGCGACGACGACCGGCTGCGCATCCTCTATCTGGCGCGCCATCTGCAGGCGATTTCGGAGGCGATCGAACGTTCCTGCGACGTACGTGGTTACCTCTACTGGTCGCTGTTCGACAACTACGAATGGAGCAGTTTTGTTCCCCGGTTCGGCATGGTCCGGGTCGATTTCAAAACTTTCCGCCGCACACCGAAACCGACGGCGTATTTCTATCGTGAGATTATCCGGAACAATGCGATGAGCCGTGAACTTCTGTTCAACTATCTGCCGGAGTTCCGGGACTGGCGTATTTATCCGGCGGACCAGGGAGGTCGGCCATGAAGAGGAAACCGTTTTTCGCCTATCGTTCATTCCGCAAAGAACTGCCGACCAGAAAGCAGTTTGCCGACCTTGGAATCCGTCAGTTCTGCATCTTCCCGGCCAACACGGTTAACGCGCTCGGGCAGCCCTATTCGGAGTATCCGCCGGTCTGGCTCGGTGACCGTTGTTATGATTTTGAGGCGTTCGACCGGCAGTTTGACGATATTCTTGCTTTCTGTCCGGAGGCGGAATTTCTGCTGATGATGGATCTCAATTCCCCGCCGTGGCTGGTGCGGAAACTGCAGTGCCTCCGGCAGCCTGGCGACAGCTTCTGCGAAGTTTCTGAAGTACTGTGCAGCGAATTGTGGCTCGATACGACCATGCACTGCCTTGAAACACTGCTGGAACATGCGCAGGAGAAATATGCCGATCACATCCGCTGCGTCATCCTCGCCTGCGGGGCTACCGACGAGTGGATGGATTACTCGCTCGGAGCCGAATCCGACGACAAGCGGCGGCGGTTTCTCGCCTGGCTCCGGGAAAAGGGACTGCCGAAACAGAAATCGATCCCCGATTTTGCCCGTCGCTACCATGCGGAACGCTGCGACGGAATGCTTCGCGATCCGGAAGTGGACCGGGAGGCGTTGACCTACTGGAAATTCCACAGCGAACTCATTGCCGACGGCATCTGCCGCTTCGCCGAGGTCGCGCGGAAGCATCTGCGTTCGGAGCAGGAGATCGGTGTCTTCTTCGGCTATCTGATGGAACTGGGCGAGAAGAGCATGGTCAGCTGCGGCCATCTCGCTTACGAGCGGGTGGTCCGCTCAAAGGCGGTGGACTTTTTCATCGCGCCCGGCGATTACTGTGACCGCGCCATCGGCGGTGGCGGTGGTTTCCAGAGCCTTCACGGCGCGCTCCGGTTGAACGGCAGGCAGTTCCTGCACGAGCTGGATCACCACACCCACACCGCCAATCTGCAGCTGACGCCGTACATCCGGATCTCCTGGTGGAATCCCTGGTCGGACGCGAAAGCGGACATCGCCGGGCTTCGCCGGGAGTTCTGCCGCACCCTGCTGCACGGCGCTTCGCTCTGGTGGTTCGATATGTGGGGTGGCTGCTATTCGGATCCCGAGGTGCTCCGCTGCATCGGCGAAATGCGAAAGCTCTGGGAGCTCCTCGCCGATGCCGACCGGCTGCCCGATGCCGAGGTCGCACTGATCGCCGATCCGGAGAGTGTCCTCTACTGCAACGATTTCCGGAAGGGAAATCCGTTGTGTCATATTTTTCATGAGACCCAGAAGGTCTGCAACCGTTTCGGTGCACCGTATGCCCTTTATGACCGGGCGTCGCTTCCGTTGCTCCGCCGGGTGCCGAAACTTGCGATTCTCCCGTTGTGGGTCGAACTGGATGATGCGCGGCGACAGGAACTCGGACGCTGTCTGCCGGGAACGCGCCTGATCTGGCTGGGCCCCTGCGGTCTGAGTGATGGTTCCCGCTGGGAACAACAGCCTCTGCCGGGGCTCCATCTGCCGGAGTACACACAACTCACGCCGGAACTGCTGCGGAAGGAGGCGGCGGCCGCCGGGGTTCACCTCTACGGCGAGTGCAATCTGCCGCTCTGGGCGACGGAGGATCTGCTTTCGTGCCATTCCGCGGAGTCGGGGGAACGCACTTTCCGCCTGACGCGCAGGGCAGCCGCCGTCGTCGAACTCTTTTCCGGGAAAACCGTTGCGGAACACTCCGCGGAGTTCGACTATCGGTTCGACGGCCCGGAAACCGTGCTGTTCCAACTGATTCCAGAGGAATAAAGGCCTCCGTTTTTCTCTCTTCGAAAACCGTCGCTTCCCGGTCTGGCGGTTTTTGAAGAAAGGATGAACGAGGTCGAAGCAATTCCTCCCGGATGTCGGAGCAGGAATGCCAGGATGAAAAGCCCGGCGGGGAAATTTCCCGGCCGGGCAGGGGAGTTTCCTGGGCGTTATTCGCCGAAGTATTTCTGCTCCATCAGGATCTGCTCGATCAGCTTGATCTGGGTCAGCATCAGCGGCGCGGAGTAGATCGCCCGCTTCTCCGCGATTCCTCCCTTCGCCATCGCCTCCTCCAGCATCCGGTTGGCGAGGTAGAGGTCGTCGAGCGTCTCGCGGACGTTGAACCGCCCCGGACTGGTCGGCAGCGGAGGCCAGCGCGAATCCGAAACGTAGGCGCTGGTGACCGCCTTCATCGCCTTTTCCAGCTCCGGTGTGTTGCCGAGTCGCTTCCGCAGCGCGATCACGCCGTCGAAGATCGAACGGCAGACCGGGTCGAGAATCCGCGAATAGCTGGTGTTCGCCCAGGCTTTGGCGGTGCCGCCGTGCCACGCCACACCATTTTCGATGTTCTCGATGAGAGCGTTTTCAATCACCGTCTCCGCCGAACGGATCACCTCCGCCGGGGTGGAGAGTTCGTAGCCCACTTCCCTGGCCATGTCGAGCAGTTCGCGGAACCGGTTCACGCTGGCCGGTTCCGGCTCGAAGAAGCGCGCCTGATTGAACTGCTTCACATAGAAGTAGGCGGAGCTGCCGATGTATTCGGCGTCTTCGGCGTAGGGCATGATGAAACTGCCCGACTTCGCAATCCGCGGCTGCCACTTGAGGAACATCTCCCGGATTTCGTCGAGCGAAACCGGGTCCTTGCGCATCCCCTCCGTCGCTCCCATCAGATACCAGAGCATCGGGTTGGCCATGCAGTCGCTGCGGAAGATCATCTTCAGCCTGTTCGGCGCAACCGAGGGATTGGTGAGATACCGCAGAAATTCCGGCTTGTCCTTGATGTACTCCTCGATCTTGAAGAGGTGGTTCTTGTTGCTGTGACCCTGCACGTCGTACTTGAGGCCGGTCGCTTCGCGGATCTCCGGGAAGGAGAGGAAGAAGCTGTCGGCATCCATTACCAGCGATTTGAAGCCCGCCTCCAGATAGGCGTCGGGGAGCCAGCCGGCCCAGCCGCACTCCGGATTCCAGCCGGTTTCGGGACGCACGCCGGTGTATTTCTCCCAGGCGTCCAGCCCGTGCCGCAGCGTATCGATGCCGATCTCCGGCGGAATGTTGGTCAGCATCACGTGGATGAAGGGCGAACCGATCGGTTCGATCTTCCCTTCGCGGATCAGGCCGGCAAGCAGATCGAGCACCGCGGGCGCTTCGTCGTGCATCACTTCGAGGGTCTGCCCGGAGGCTTCGAATGCAATCCGGTAATCTCCGTCGCGCACCAGCTCGAAGAGCGGCCGGTAGCAGTTCTCGCACACCCAGGCGCGGCGCGCCGGATCGAGCTGCGAGTACTGAATGTTCGCATGCGGCATGAAGATGATCTGCGGTTTCTTCGACATAAATAAATCTCCTGTTGCGTTGGACTTTTACTGCAATTTTACCGGAACTGTTTCAAAAACGCCAGACTGCGTCGCAGCCCGTCTTCGACGTCGCCGGGCAGCTCATATTCGATCAGAGCCGGGCCGGTGTAGTCGGCGAGCGCCGCCATCAGCACCGGCCAGTTTAGCCGCCCTTCGCCGCAAGCCGCCGGAAGGACCCCGCCTTCTACACTGCGGAAGTCCTTCAAATGGACATATTTGATTGCGTTTTTAAAACGGTTGTAGAATGCGATCGGATCGGTTGCACCGGTCGCGGCGAAATTCGCCGGATCGTAGTTGATCAATACGCCGGTCGCGAGGATATCCTCCCACCAGTCGATCCGGGTGGTGGCGCTGGCGAAATGGACCAGTGCGTCGCCGTTGTTCATGACGCCGCCGTGAGTTTCGACCGCGAGCGTGACGCCCCGGGGCGCCGCGTATTCCGCAGCGGCACGGAGGCAGTCGAGCATCCGTGTAAAAGGGGAACCGATAACCGCGCTGTCCGAGCGGAAGCCGCCGAAGATGCGGAGAAATTTAACTCCGAGTTTCGACGCGATGTCGATTACGGTTTTGACTTTGACCAGCTGTTCGGACGCGTCGTCTCCGGTGAAATCGTTCCCGGTGCAGGCGCAGTCGAGCCGGACGTTGTACTTGCGGAAGAGGTTCGCCGTTTCAGCGATTTTCGCTTCGCCGGCGTCGAGCTGAAGATAGTCCCGGTCGTAACCGGCGATGGAGAGCTCGAGCAGATCGAGTTCCATTGCGGCGGTGATGGCGAGCTGTTGTTCCAGCGGGGTCTCGCGCAGCCCCCAGGCGGCGTTGCCGAGCTGCATTTACAGGTTCCTCCAGTCGAAGAGGATCTTGAAGACGTTGGCGCCGTGTTTCGACTGGTACTCGAACGCCTCCTTCGCTTTGGCGGCGGGCCAGATTTCGATCGGCAGATGCTTGGTAACGAATTTACCTTCGCTCATCCACTTGAGGATTTCCGGTTTGCCGCGCCATTTGATCGCGCAGGTCATCGACATGTTGACGTTCTTGACGAACCAGCGGTGATAGTGGTCGAAAACCAGCTTCTCCGGATAGTCGCCGTTGAGATGGATGTGGCCAGGCTCGTCATCGTCGTTCCAGCCGCCGTCCTTGATGTACTTCCAGAGGACGCCGGGCACAATCGGGTTGCCGGAACACTCGATGATCTTATCGGCCTTTTTGCCGTTGGTGATGTCGAGCAGCTGCCGGATACCCTCGTCACCGAAGGGGATGACGTAGTCGGCGTATTTCTCTGCGATGGCGCGGCGGAAAGGGCTGGGTTCGACGCTGATCACGGTGATGCCGGGGCATTTGATTTTCAGAATCTGAACCGCGCTCAGCCCGACCATGCCGGCGCCGAAAACCAGCACCACGTCGGTGGGACGCAGGTGGAAGCGCTCGATTCCCTTGAGAGGAACGCAGGCGAGATAGGCGAGCACCGCGTCGGTGTCGGAGACGTTGTCCGGCACCTTGCAGAGCGGGTCGCCCGCGCCGCCGGCGTTGTCGGAGTCCTTATGGACCAGCAGCGTGCCGCCGCCCCACGCGGCGCAACAGTCGCCGTATTTGCGGCATTCGTTGATCATGACCCGGTCACCCTTGTGCAGTCCGGGCGCGTAGCTGCCCTCTTCAACGATGACACCCATGTTCTCATAGCCGGGAACCAGCGGGTAGTAGCACTGTTCCGGGTGCTGCATGCCGTGGTAGGTCTTCATATCGGTGCCGGTGCTGATCGCGCTGAACATGGTCCGCGCGACGACGGTATCCTCCCGTTTCGGTGTGAGGGTTACTTCCCTGAACGCCGCCTCGCCGGGGCGCTCGATCACGGTGGCCATCGTCTTGACGTTCGACATATTCACCTCTCTTGTTTGGTGTGGTTTTTATATGGTTATATTATACCACGCAAACCGGGAATGTCAAGTCGAACCGGAGTCTGATTCGGCGGAAGCGGCGGATTTGCTCTTTCAGGGCATGGTCAACGGGGTGAGATTAGCGCTGAACATGCCCTGAATCGGGCAGGGCAGCTCGAAGAGTTCGTTCCGGGAACCGCTCTCCACATGACCGTCGGCAAAGCCGCAGTTCGCCCGTTCCCCGTGGCGCAGATAGACGCCGTAGGCATCGGAGTATAGGGCGGTGGGATCGAAGAACCATGTGCCCTGCCGATAAGAGGTGGTTCCGAACAATCCGTTGATCGTGTCGGCGATAATCGGTACGCCGGAGGGGCGTCTCATCTTCGGCATGAAGTAGGTAATCGGGCCGTTGGTGGTATCGGTACCGGTTACGAAGGAACCGACATTCTGTACCCGTCTTTTATCCACGGAATCCGTCGCGTTGTTGCCGACGACCAGACCGCGGTATTGTTTGGGAACCATCATGCCGTAAGAAAAGGTCCCTTCGTTGCGTTGGCGCTGACGGTCCTCCGCTTCCGGGCAGATGAAGGTGTTGATGGGAAGTGTGGCATAAAGTTTTCTGCTGAAGAAGGGGCGTCCCGCCGTGGCGTTCCGGCTGGTAAAAAGTTTATACCACTGCAGAACAGCACTGCTTCCGGAAGCAAAGCTCTGTTCCATGAACACCACCATGTAATTCTGGTAATCGGCGCTGTACTGGATTTCGGTCAACGTGATCTGTTTGAGGTTGTTTTTACAGGCGCTGTCGCGCGCCTTGGCGCGGGCCCGGTTCAGCGCCGGCAGCAGCATTGCCGCTAAAATGGCGATGATGGCGATCACGATGAGCAGTTCGATAAGGGAAAAATCGTCCCGGTTTCGTTCCTTTTCGCAGCCGGAGCGGGAATCGCAATTCTTTTTCATCAATGATTCTCCCTGTTTGTAATTGATTCTCATGATCTTCCGTTATGTCAGACGAGGCCGTGGTCGGCGAGATATTGATCCATCCGATGGTTGACCCGGAACGGGTGATCTTTCGGACAGCGGGCGATCTCCATGGAGAGCCCGTCGTAGAGCGGTTTCAGTTCCTGCTGCTTCAGCCCGGTTGTTTCCAGAACTTTGGAGTTGTCGATCACCCGGTCGAACAGACGGTCGCATTCCAGCTGCCAGTAAGGCGGAACATCCGGGAACAGTTTGTGACAGATCAGATCGGAAAAGATCACCTTGTCAACCCAGATCGTCTTCAAGTTGCAGATATCCCGATAGTAATCGGCGATTTCATTCCAGCTGTGATGCTCAGAGGTGGCGACGGTACAGGTTTTCCCCGGCGCCTTTTCGTTGAAAAGCAGTCGGGCGAGCATCTGCGCCACATCTCCGGCCCAGCTCATCGTCGCCTGCTTGTATCTGGCCTGCTCCGGCAGGACGACGGTTTTACCGGCGAAAGCGCGGCCGACGGTGTCCGGCGCCTCCAGCGTCACCAGCTGGTAGCGCATCCGCGAATAGGTGATGGCGGGGCGGACGATTGTCCAGTTCCAGTTTTCCTGAAGTTTCAGAATCGCTTCGCCGCGCGCCTTGTAGATGCTGTAGTCATCGGAGAGCCGCAGCAGCCGGTCGTCGGCGGAGTCGATCAGCAGCGGTGAACTCTCCCGGATTGGAATCTCCTTGTTGTCATACACCCGGCAGGTCGAAAGATAGAGGTAGTGACCGGTCTGCGAGGCGAGCAGCGGCAGCCGGAGCGCATTCTCCTGCGTCGAATAGATCAGAAAATCGACGATGCCGTCATAGCGATGTTTCAGCAATTCATCGAGGAACGACCACTCCATGGCATTCCCGATGATCATATGCACGTTCGGGTGATGGAATTTCATTGCGTCTGGCGCACAGGCATCGACCGGAAATCCCCGCTCCGCCAGCAGCGGAACCAGATATTTCCCCATCGCACCGGTGGCGCCGAGAACCAGCACTTTCTTCTGTTTCATTTCCGACTGTCCCACTTTTCGTTCTGTTCGGTAAGAAACGGCGCGGTTTTACCGCGTTCCGCCTTGAGCTTCTGCAGGTGTTTCCGGGTGTCTGGCGCATCTTCCGCCAGATAGAAAAGCTCGCCCAGAGCATTGCGCAATTCCAGTTTGAGAACACAGTCCGTGTCGACCGTAACCGACTCTTCCCGGTCAGCCAGAAATCGATAAATCCGGTAAATGCCCGGTTTTTCCACCCTGACGGCGGCGGAACAGACCGCGCCGGGCTGTTCGTAACGGAATACATAGGCTCCTGGATCGAAGAAGCGATGTTTCTGCCGCCAGCGGGTCTTGATCCAGTTCGTGAGCCCGGCGGCAGCCTCATCGCGCAGTTTCCGGTTCCAGACGGCGATGATCCGGCAGTCAGGAGATTGATAGGGGAGCACGACCGCATTGTCTCCGGCTTCAGCCATCTGCACGACCGGGAGACGCAGCTCTTTTTTCAGCAAAGTCATCACCTGCTTCATCGTCGCGGAGGAACTTCGCACCGGACTTGTGTGCAGATAGTAGACGGCACTGCCGCGACCGCGGTCGATCCGGGTGAGCAGCGGAGCTCCCGCCGTATCGGTCAACAGGGTGCGTCCCGCAGGTTTCCCGTTCCGGAATCCCCGGAACAGGGGGGTCCCCGGTTCCGTCTTGAAATTGTAGATTCCTTCGTCGTTCCGAAAGGGCAATGTGGTGTGGAGCAGCAGGCCTTTGTCTCCTCGCGCCAGCCACTGTTCCAATTGTGCGGCACAGCGGGCGGTCGTCACCGGCGAGGAGAGAAAAACCACCCGGGCGGAATCGAGCAGCAGCGACAGTTCCGAAGGATCGGTCTGCTCAAAACGGATTTCATGGTCGATCAGCGTCGGCACCCACGAGGCCTGCTGGCTGGTGAGCCGAAGGATGCGCGAATTGCTGAGCAGGCCGTCAATCCGTCTGCCGACGGAGCGAAGCGTGACGTGAAGCACATCATTTCCCGGAACCTTCTCCGCCTGATCCAGATTTGCCTGCCGGAACGCCCGCGCCTGCGCCATCATAAGGTTGAATGTCGTTTTATCCAGCGGATTGTTTCGCTTCCATCGCCCCTGAAAATCGTGGTGCAGCGGGGCGACGCCCAATGCGGCGATCGAGTAGGCCACCAGATAGCCGGTGCGCAGATCCCAGTAGGGGTGACCGCTGCCACCGAGCGAAACCTCAAAGCAGGCGCCGAGAGGCTTTCCCAGGCGCTGCCCCGCTCTGATGTAGCGACTCAATCCCCGGTAGATGGTTTCAAGATTTTCCGGTGTGTGCATGAAGAACTCCGGTGCGACGATTCCGGTTCCGGCGAGCCGGAGCAGCCCGATGTAATCGTTGCCGTTGACCCAGCCTTCGCCGTTGAGCACGTAGTCGTAAGTTATTCCGCCATGGAGCTGCGCCCAGCGGTTGAAGCGCTGGGCCTGCCGGAGCCACTCATAGTGACAGAGCACGAGGAAAAACGTGAAATTCCGCTGCGTCGCCGGTGTCGCGGCTGGTGCGGCGGCGGCCTGTTCCGTAACGGGGAAGAACTCCTCCCAGCTGTTCAACCCGAGATCGCGGGGGTGAAAACGTCTCCCGTACAACTCCTCGAAATAGTCATGGAAGTGGATGGTGCGCCGTGGGGCGCCGGTTTCGAAATCCATCTCCAGTCCTTCGTCCTCCTCTTTGAGGTCTTCCCGGAATGCGGCAACGGTGGCCTTGTCGTATCCCCAGCGGCCACCGAGGTAGGGCCAGACGTAGTCGTAACTCAGGAAGTTGTTGACGCCGAGGGTGGCGGCGTAGTCCATCTGGTTTTTCAACGCTCTCCGTATGAGCGGATGGGTCGCTACGATCGAATTGAAGCGTCCGGTCTGCGGATTACCGCGCCAGTCGCGGGGGAGGGCATCGTACAGCATCGGATACTGGATGCCGTGCTGAGCCTTCTGGAACTGGTAGAAAATGTTTTCCGGGAGCTTCGGTAGGACAGTGGCAAGTTCCGGTTCCGGGGTCTGCGCGCAGGAGAGGACGATATCATACTCCGGCAGATACTGCTTCATCAGGCGGCCGATTTCGGGCAGATGTTTCGCGTCGTAGAGAATGGACCAGTTGTTGCCGTAGCCGATCTGCAGCTTATTCCGCTTCGGGAGCTTTTTCGCCGGAGCCGCGGCGAGCGGCTTTTTCATGCCGGTGAGATAGTCGGGGAAATCACGGTTGAGAAGCTCATATTCCGCTCCATCTTTCTGTATGATCCGGGTGCCGGAGAAGTAGAAGCTGCACGCGGCCTCCGGGGTTCCCGACAGCACCAACCGGACCTCCGCCAGGCGGCGGGCGGTGTCGGTGTCGACGGCGAACTCCACTTTAGACCATTTCCCTGCCGGGAGTTCGCGCAGCCGTATCTCCCTGCGGACCGTACGGCGAGGTTTCGGATCGGCGCCGCGCTGGGCAATCTCCAGAAACAGCCGCACATCACCTTTGCATTCCTGTGGATGGATGAAGAGGACAACTCCGGCCGCCGCGATGCCGACGTAGGGAGGAATCCACGCCTGCAGCGGGTTGGCCAGTTCATGCTTCGCCATCATGATCACAGCATTGGCCCGGCTGGAAGCGGCGGGCTTCGATTTTGAATAAACCGGATCCACTTTGACTTTCAATGCGGTGGCGACGTTGTCGTTCAGATCGGTCTGCCCGACCGGAATTCCGGGAAATTCAACCCTGACCGCGGGAGAGCGCCCGGAAAATTCCCCAACCATCACCGCTTCGGCTCCTTGTGCGGCCAGCCGCCACTCCCGGAACTTCAAGGTTTCCGCTGTCTCCGAGCCGGTTCCGGCGGCGGCGAAGATGGGCGGCAATGTCAACAGTCGCAGAGCGGCGGCGACGGCACTGCGGAACCGCCGCGAATTCTTTTTCTGTGCCATTCCATCTCTCCTTTCGCTGATTGTCATGAGTAAAAGTATACCGGAAATTCTCCCTTTTTGCAAGAGCCGCCGGGGAGAAATAAATGCAAAAAACATAGTACAATCGTGCATGATTCCTTGTTAGGTTATATCTCCGGTATTATATTGTTCCCGCGATATGTTCAGTGAACTGAAATGATAAAATTGTGCAATATCGGAACGGAGGAAATTATGGTGAAAATTCAGAAAATCGCCTTTCGGAATGTTTCCCGGTACGTGAAGGCGAAGGTGTTTTACAACGCTCTGCCGCCGTTTCATCTGTTGCAGTTCTGCGAACTGCCCGCCCTGACCGAGAGTGATTTCCACTGCGTCATCCACAACACGGTGGTGGTGATGCTTTCGGGAGAAATCCTCTTCCGCACGCCGGCAGGCCAGGAACTCACCGGGCGGCGCGGCGATCTGATCCTTCTGCCCGGAAACGCGCCTTATCTCTGGCGTACCGGTGCCTCCATGGCGAAAACCTTTCAGGGCGGCTATCTTATTGCGGATGGGTACAGTTTCAGTTGTCTCTCTCCGTTTCTGAGTTTTCACGACGGAAGGATTCGAATGATTTCATTGGAGGATAATATGTTGAATACACTCGAAGTGGAACTCTGTGAAGTGAAAAAATCCGAATTTCCCGCATTTTACGGCTCTCTCGCACTTTTTCGGTTGCTGGGGGAGGCGTTCCGCAGCGTCCGCCGGGAGGATTCAAAAACGGAACTTGTTGAAATACAGCGATATCTGCATTATATCGAGAGTCATCTGCACACCGATATCAGCGTGGAGGATCTGATGAAGGCCGGCAGCGTGAGCCGCAGAAAACTGTTTCTGCAGTTTCGCGAATTCATCGGCATGTCGCCGCTGCAGTACATCGCCCGGCAGAAGGTCCGCCTTGCCATCCGGATGATCGAGAGCCGCCGGCTTGATTCTGCGGCGATCGCAAAAGAGCTGGGATTTTCCAGCGTCAACTACTTTATCCGATTCTTCCGGAAACATACCGGAACTACCCCGGCGGCGATGCGGCGGGAGCGCTTCCTCCCGTCGGCACGCCTGCCGGGAAAGTGATTGCTCGGCAGAAAAATCTCCCGGAAACTCGCCGTTCCCGCCCCGCTTTCATTTGCATTTCCGCCGAGGAAAGAGTATGGTTATATTCAACGCAATCGAAAGAACCGTTTCATGGTCGAATACAAACAGCCCGCACTCGTCCGCGAACTCCGCCGTCGGATCATCGACGGCGTCTATTCCGGTACGCTGCCCACCACGATCGAACTGGCCGCCGAGTTCGGCGTCAATCCCAAGACGATGAATAAGGCGATCGCACAGCTGGTTGCCGAGGGGCGGCTCGAACGCCGCCGCTGCAGCGGCACCCGGATCTGCTCCCCCGCTCCCGCCTCCGGCGAACGGCTGATCGAGGTGATTTTCGAAGGATTCACCGCCATCTTCACCCATCCGTTCTGGGGAGAAATCTGGTCCGGCATGGTCGAAGAAGTCGTCGCCGCCGGATTCCGCCCGGTACTCAACATGCTCGAAGCCGATCCGGAAACCGGCCACCTCGACCTCTCCCGCCTCTCCCTGTCGCCCGCGGCGGGACGCATCGTGCTGGGAATCGCCGATCCGGAGCTGCTTCGACAAGTGTGCGAGGCGGGCGCGCCCTTCATCACCGCCTGCGATCCGCTGACCGACCGGAACATTCCGCAGGTGACCTTCGACTTCAATGACGCCATGCTGCGGGCGGTCCGGCGACTCTGCCGCGACGGTTGCCGAAGCATCGCCTTCGTCGGCGAAATGCACGGGCTCTTCCCCAACCAGACTCCGGGGAAATACCTCGCCTTTCTGCGGGCGCTTCAGGAGTGCGGCCTCGCAACCGCTCAACCGGCCGAACACGCCCGGCCGCTCTCCGGCCTGGGGGCTCCCGCGCTCGCCGCCATTCTCGATCGCATGGAACCGGATGCGCTGATCGCCGCCTACGACCATCAGATTCCGGAGCTGATCGCCCTGCTGATCGCCCGGAACCGGAACCTTCCTGTGATCGGCTGCGACGGTCTGCCGCTGCCCGGACTCTCGAAAGAACGCCACACCATCGTTGCTCCCCGCCGGGAGTGCGGCAGACGCACCGCCCGGCTGCTGACCGACGCCATCAGCGCGCAGCGCATGCCGGATTCGCTGGCACTGCCCGCGACTTTCCGGTGATTTCCGGTTCGGCTCCGGCGTCGAGCCGGATCACATGGTCGCACATCTCCACCGTTGCCGGCCGGTGGGCGATGGTCAGGATGGTCAGTTTCCCCTTGAGTTTCGCCAGCGCGTCGGCGAAGGCGCGTTCCGTTTCCAGGTCAAGTGCGCTGGTCGCCTCATCGAGGATCAGAATTTCCGGTGCGGAATAGAGCGCGCGGGCGATGCCGATCCGCTGGCGCTGCCCGCCGGAGAGGCGGGAGCCGAGTTCGCCCATCGGTTCCTCCAGCACTCCGGGAAGCGACCGCACGAAACCGGCGATCTGCGCCTGTTCCAGCACCTGCCAGACCCGGGCGTCGTCAACCTCTTCGGCAGGGACGCCGAAGGCGACGTTGGCCCGCACCGAATCATCCAGCAGATAGATAAACTGCGGAACGTAACCGATCTTCATCTGCCAGGAGGGGAGGTTCTCCTCAATGTTTCGTCCATCCACCGTGATTTTTCCGGACTGCGGCTTCAACAGACCGAGAATCAGATCCACCAGCGTGGTTTTTCCGCAGCCGGTCGGACCGATCAGCGCAACACTGCCGAAGTACGGCACCGTCATCGAAAAGTGTTCCAGCACCGGAGGTCGGTCTTTCTGATAGCGGAAGGAGAGATCCTCCACCCGCAGCTCATGCCGGAATTCGATCGGAGCCCCGACCACCGGCGCGGGCGGCGCGGGCGGTTTGACCAGATCATGCCAGAGCAGGTCGAAAAGATAACGACTCTGCCGGATCTGCGCCAGATTGTAGTGGACCCGCGAGATCGACGGCAGCAGCCGGTAGAGCGCAGCGCCGAAGAAGGCTGCGGTCAGAATGATTATACCGGAGGCCATGCTCGATGCGACGAACAGCGCCAGTCCGCCGATCGCAATGAAAATGACGAAACTCTCCAACGCCAGGCGCGGCAGCTGACCGATAACATAGGCGCAGTGGTCCAGTTTTCGACGGGCATCGGCACAGCGGGCAAATCCCCGCTCGAAGTTGGCTTCCGCATTCCGGACCTTGGTCTCCTTGATGCAGCCGAGTCCCTGAATCAGAAATTTCAGCTGCTGCTGATAGACCTGCATCAGCCGTTCCCCGACCCGAAAGAGGACGTTTTTTAATGGATGATAAAGCAACAGCAGCATGCCGCCGGTGGTGACGGCGACGACGAGCGTGGTAAGCGGAGAGAAGTACATCAGCAAGGCACACAACCCGGCAATTACGAAACATTCGGTCGCAACCAGCATCAGCGGCAGCAGCACGCTGGTAACGAAAATGTTGAGCTGATTGATGTTATTGATGAGCTCCGAAGAGTTGTGGTTCAGATGGAAGAGGTAGGGCGCGGCAAGGTAATTGCCGTAGAGTCGCCGGGCAAACTCGGACGATTTTCGGTAGATGAAGCGAGACTGGCAGTAGATGGTCAACCCGGCAAAAAGGTTCTTTAAAAGGAAGAACACCACAACCAGCACACACATGGCAAGCAGGAAACCACGGTCGTCCGACAGCGGAATCAATTCGCGGATCGTCCGCAGATAGCGGTTCTGTTCAAGAAGTTCCGGGCGGGTGACCACCGCGATGACCGGCGTCAGGAGCGAGACGGCGACCATCTCCAGAAGTGCGCCGCAGGCCATCATGGCGATCAGCAGCACCATAATTTTCTTGTCGCGCGGGGTGAGCAGTTGACGGATTTTGTTCAATAAAGAGAGCATGGAAAAACCTCAATTTCGCAACAGCAGATCCTGCGCCACGTTGAGCCAGCCGCGTCCGTAACGGAAGTAGCGGCGCAGATATAGTTCATTCAGGACTAGGCGAATCCGGCGAGAAAACGAGCCTGCCATCGCCGCCCGCGCCTCGGAGTGTTCCCGTCGGTCCGCCAGGCGGCGGAGGCGTGCGGTCGGAATCTTTCCGGCAAGGCGCTCCTCCAGCGCCCGGTAGAGGGCGGCATTCCAGCCGAAGCTGTTGCAGGCGACCGACTCCCGCGCCTGCCGGAGCCTGTCGCGCCAGCCGGAATCGTTGCCGGAGCTGGAAAGGTTGTTTCCGTGCTGCCGGAAGAACGTCAGCGCTTCGGGGACACACTCCCAGCTCCCGGCGGCGGCGATGACGAGGCCGATCCAGCTGTCGTGACACCCGGAAAGCGCGGGGAAGGGGAGCAGCAGTGCGCGGGCGGCACGGGTGAAGGCCATGTCGTGTCCGGCGGCCGGAACCCGGCGCAGAAAGAGGCTGAGCCGCTGTTCCGGCGAGAACATCGCATAAGCCCGGCGCTCCCGTTCGGAGAAGCCCCGGTTGCGCCAGTGGGAGATCCCCTGCCGGTGCAGCTCCCGGTCGGTGCTTTCACTGTCGCAGAAGGCGCCGGCGATCCGCTCCGGATCGGGGAGTTTCGCGGCGAGCGCGGCGATCTTGCCGGGGTGCCAGAAATCGTCCTGGTCGGAAAGCAGGATCAAATCTCCGGTGGCGAGCGAAACCGCCTGCTCGAAGTTCCGGTCGGCACCGAGCGGAGCGGGATTGTGCAGATAGCGGATCTCCGGATGCGCGGCGAGCAGCGGCGCGACCGCTCGAAAGGTCGCGTCGTCGGGGGAGTCGTCGGAGAGGATGATCTCATCCGGCGGCCGGGTTTGGCGCAGGATGGAGTCGAGCTGTGCAGGGAGAAATTCCCCGCCTCGAAAGGCCGCCAGTGCCACTGAAATCTTCCTCATGACTCTTCACTCCAACCGGGTTTGCATTATTCCGAAGCGGGTAATATACGTCCCGCCGCGGGGAAAAGCAAGTTACTCCGCGAGAAAATCCCGCATTGAGAGTACGCGGAATTTCTCGTTGCGGAGGTATTCCATCATCTCCCGGAAACACTCCGGCGTGTTGTTCACCCAAGGGTGGACCGTATCCGGCACACCGTGGAAGACCAGCACAACCGCGTTGTTTTCCCGGCAGCGGCTGACGGCGGAGAAGAATCCCAATCGGTCATTTTTGCTGATCGCAAAGGCGGGGATCCGCATCGGATCATCAGCCGCCTTCTCCCACTGGCGCGGTTCGGTGGTGCGTGCCGCCGTGAATCCCCGTTCCCGCAGCAGCGGTACGATATTTTCTGCGAACGGTCCGCCCGGATAGGCGAAACTCGTCGGGGCCGGTACTCCGGAATCGGCGAGAAATCCATTGAAGCGCTCGATCTCTTCCGCCGCTTCCGCCGGAGCAAGTGTCCGCATGTCGGGGTGGTTCCAGCTGTGGTTGCCGATTTCGAATCCCATGTCGTGCAGTGTCTTGAGCTCTTCTCCGCAGAGGAGATGTTCCCCGTTCTCCCGCCGCCACTCCTCCGAAAAACGGCAGGGGAAGAAGGTCGCCCCAAATCCGAACTCCTTCAGCAGCGGCGCAACGAAGGTAAGGTGATTTATCACCGCATCGTCGAAAGTCAGCACCACCGCCCGCCGGGGGGTGGACAGATTGAGGTCGAAGCCGCACTCAGTGCGCAAAAAGGCGGCCGCCTGTTCCGGCCAGCGGCGGATGTCGTCGCGCCCGTAACCGAGCTGCATCCCGTGCGGACCGTAAGGAAAGAGATGAAGTTCGCACTTCCGCCCCGCCTGCCACATCGCTTCGGCGAAAAGCAGGCTGTTCCGGTACGGCACAACCTGATCGGTCGCGGTGTGCCAGACGAAAGCGGGCGGAGTCTCCGCGGTGACCCGCCGCTCAAGTGAAAGCCATTCGAGCATTTCCTGCGCGGCGCCGGGACCGAGCAGGTTCTGCGCGCTGCCCAGGTGGGGATGCTGCGAAAATGAGATGACCGGGTAGGAGAGCAGCATCGCGTCGGGCCGGGCACAGATGCCGTCGGCCGCGTCGCCGTCGCAGGCATCGATTTCGCGCCAGAGCGTGCCGGTACAGGCGGCGAGGTGGGCGCCGGCGGAAAATCCGCAGACCGCGAGCTGATCCGGCTTCACGCCCCAGGTGACGGCGTTGGCGCGGATCAGTTTGAGTGCACGGAGCGCATCCTGCTGCGGCTCCGGAAAACGGTGCGGCGCAATCCGGTAACGCAGGACAAAGGTGCGGAATCCGAACTTGTGGAACCGTTCGGCGATCGGCCGCCCCTCGGTGGTTTCGCAGACGCAGCCGTAGCCGCCGCCGGGGATTACCAGCAGTGCGGGTTTTCTTCCCGGATCAGAATCCGGATAACGGTCGAGAAATGCCTCGATCGAGCGGTCGCGCCAAAGGGGCAGAGTGATGCAGTCCATCGAAAAAAAACTCCTGTCAGTATCGATGATGTCTCCCGTCTTTCGGGCGTTCAGAGTTTTGCGCTGCGCACGTAGATGCCGGAGCCGAGTTCGAAACTCTCTCCGCCGGGCAGCCGCAGCAGTGCGGTTGAATTCGGCGGCACGGTGAGACGGATGGTCATGAGCCCCTCCTTCACCTCCCAGTCCGAAATGTAGCCGCGGTACTCCGCCCGGCAGGCGTTGACCACCGGACAGGGGGCGACGATCAGATGGCGGAATCCGGGCTGTTCCGGATCGTGCCGGAAACCGCCGAGGTAACGGAAGAACCAGGCGCCGAGGTCCCCGAACATGATGTGGTTGCGCGACGCGGCGCCGTTCCAGTGTTCGCCCAGGGTGGTGAGTCCGAGATCGATCCAGTGCGCCCAGCCGGGGAATTCCCGCTGGGTGAAGAAGCGGCAGGCGAGATCGGCGTACCCGTTCTCGGCGAGCACCCGCGGCACATATTTCGCACCGAGGATTCCGAAGTTGGCGCGGCATTCCTCCCGGCGGCAAAGGTCAACCAGGCGTTCGAGGGTGCGCTGCCGGAACTTCGGTTCGACCAGATCGTGGTAGAGCGCGCAGCCGAGCGAAGTAAGTTCCCCTTTGCCGCTGCCGTCACCGTAGAGGCCGTCGCCGAGGTGGAACTCCCGGTTGAATGCAGCGCGGATCCGTTCGGCGAGATCGCGGAAACGGCTCTCTTCCTCCGTTTCGCCGAGCATTCGGGCGAAACGGCTCAGCAGCTTCGCATCCATGCAGTAATATCCGGTCGAGGTGAGCGCGGGCGATGGGGTGTTCCGATGCTCTCCCGGCGCGGCCCAGTCGCCGAGGCCGAAGGAGAGGATGCCGTCGCTCTCCATCGCGGCGCAGAAGTCGAGATAGCGCTTCATCTCCGGATAGTTCTGCCGGATCGCAGTGTCGTCACCGGTGTGCAGATAGATCTCATACGGGATCGAAAAGAGTGCGCAGTCCCATGCCGGGCCGCTGCCCCAGTTGAATCCCCAGCCGCCGGAGGGGGCGATGCCGGGAAGCTGCCCGTTCGGGCGCTGGCAGTCGGCGAGCAGCCGGAGCCATTCGGTGTAGCTCGAACCGACGTCGAAGTTGTACAGTCCGGTGTCGGCGGCGATGGCGGCGTCACCGGTCCAGCCGTTCTTCTCGCGGTGGGGGCAGTCGGTCGGAATGCCCACGTAGTTGCTGCGGAAGCTCCAGCGGGTTATCTTCTGGAGGCGGTTGATCGTTTCATTGTCGGTTGAGAGTTTGCCGATGGAATCGAAGGCGGTTCCGACGAAACGAGCCTCGACGCCGCGCAGTTCCGCATTTCCGGTGACGGTCGCGCGGATGTATTGGAAGCCGTGGTAGGTGAAGCGGGGCTCCCAGCTTTCGACGCCGTTCCCTTTCAAAATATAGCGGTCGGTCTGGAAGTCACCGGATTTGATGAAGACATCCTGAAAGCTGGTATCGAGATCGCCGTCGTCGGTGATCCGTTCGGCGTATTCGAGTTTGACCTCGGCACCCGGCTCGCCGCAGACGGTGATGCCGGCCCAGCCGGAGAGGTTCTGTCCGGCGTCATACACCTTCCCCGCCGGATGGAGTACGGCGGGCAGAGTCTGGAGCACCCGGCAGGGTGGCATCTTCTGCTCGTCGAGTTCGCCGCCGGGACCGGCGACGCGCAGGACCGGCAGCCAGGCGGAATCGTCATACCGTTCGCTGAGCCAGCCGTCGAGTTCCCGGCGGGCGTCATAGGTTTCGCCGTTGCGGAGGGCGTCGAAGAGGATCGGTCCGGAAGAGTACTTCCAGCTCTCGTCGGCTTCGAGCACGATTTTGCCGTCGATCTCGAGTTCGAGCGTGAACTTGACCCCGTCGCGCCAGGGAGCCTTGACGAAGTTCCACACCTCCTCGGTGGTGGGATTGTACCAGCCGTTGCCGAGGATGATGCCGATGACATTGATGCCGGGGTGGAGGTATTCGGTGATGTCGAAGGTCACGAAGCGGACCCGTTTTTCATAGCAGCTCACCGCCGGATCGAGCACCCGGTCGCCGACCTTGCGGCCGTTCAGGTAGAGTTCGTGGTAGCCGACGCCGCTGAGCCGGACGCATCCGGCGGTGAAGCCGTCGCACTGGAAGGCGCGGCGGAAGTGCGGTGCGGGGGAAGGGCATTTCGAATCGGTGCAGTTGCGCGAAAGCGCCGAACCGGTGATCCATTGGCCGAATTTCATCATATCAAAAGTTCTCCTTTGTTGTCTTTGCTTTTAATATAGTATAACGGAGTCGGGGAGAGAATGCAAATCAAATTTCGGAATTCATCGGGCAATATTCCGGCGAAAAGACTTGAATAATCGCTCCGGCAGCCGTATACTATAAGAAAAGAACGGAACACAGAATTCCGACGTTACCTCTACAGAAGGAGTGAATCATGAGCTTTGCGTTGAAATCCGAACAGGTGATGAGTGAACTTTCCCGCATCCGGATCGTGCCGGTGCTGGTGCTCAACGATGTGGAATCGGGGCTGAAGATGTGTGAGGTGCTGGTCGAATGCGGACTGCCCGCCGCCGAAGTGACCTTCCGCACCCAGGCCGCGGCGGCGATCATCAAGGAGGCTGCGAAACGGTTCCCGAGCCTCTATCTCGGCGCCGGGACCATTCTCAATGTTCACGATCTCAAGCGTGCGTTCGACGCAGGGGCGAAATTCGCGGTCGCCCCCGGGTTCAATCCGACGGTGGTGCACGCCGCGATCGAGAGCGACTTCGCTTTCGCACCGGGGGTCTGCACACCCTCCGAAGTGGAGCAGGCGCACGAGCTCGGCTGCAAGTTCCTGAAGTTCTTTTCGGCCGAGGCGGCGGGCGGCGTCAAGATGCTCAAGTCGCTGATCGCGCCCTACAAACACCTCGGAATCCGCTTCATGCCGACCGGCGGCATCACGGCGGACAACGTCCTCAACTACCTCGCGCTCAAGGAGGTGGTCGCGGTCGGCGGCACCTGGCTCGGCAAGGCTGACGAAATCGCAGCCGGCAACTGGGATTCCATTCGCGCCACGGTGAAGAAAGCGGTCGAACTCAAGGAGGGAAAATAATCATGCTGCAGTACAAATCCGCGGAATCGTGCCGTTTTGACGAAATCAGCCTCGGCGAAATCATGCTTCGTCTCGATCCGGGCGAGGGGAGGATTCACACCACCCGCCGGTTCGACGTCTGGGAGGGCGGCGGGGAGTACAACGTCGCCCGCGGGTTGCGCCGCTGCTTCGGGCTGCGCACTGCGGTGGTGACTGCGTTCGCCGACAACCCGGTCGGGCGTCTGGTGGAGGATTTCATCCTGCAGGGCGGAGTCGATACTTCGTTCATCCGCTGGGTGCCGTTCGACGGTGTCGGGCGCGAGGTGCGCAACGGGTTGAACTTCGTCGAACGCGGCTTCGGATGCCGGGGCGCCAAGAGCTGCTCCGACCGGGGCAACACAGCGGTCTCTCAGCTCAAGGCGGGCGACATCGACTGGGATGCGATCTTCGGGCAGGGGGTGCGCCACTTCCATACCGGCGGCATCTTCGCCGCACTGTCGGACACTACGCCCGATGTGACGATCGAAGCGTTGAAGGCGGCCAAGAAGCACGGCACCGTCACCAGCTACGATCTGAACTATCGGCCGAGTCTGTGGAAGAGCATCGGCGGCGTCGAGCGCGCCCGCGAAGTCAACCGCGAAATTGCAGAATATGTCGATGTGATGATCGGCAATGAGGAGGACTTCACCGCCTGCCTCGGGTTGGAGGTGCAGGGAGTCGACGCGAACTTGAGCAAGCTCGATACCGCCAGTTTCCGTGCGATGATCGATGAGGCGGTCAAGTGTTATCCGAATTTCCAGGTGGTGGCGACAACGCTCCGCGCGGTGCGTTCGGCTTCGTTCAACGACTGGGGCGCAATCGCGTGGAAGGACGGCAGGTTCGCCGAGGCGGTCAACCGTCCTGATCTCGAGATCTTCGACCGGGTCGGCGGCGGCGACAGTTTCGCCTCCGGGCTGATTTTCGGACTGATGACCACCGGCGACGTGGAGTATGCGGTCAACTGCGGCGCCGCCCACGGCGCGCTGGCGATGACCACTCCGGGGGATACCTCAATGGCGACCTTTGAAGAGGTCAGGAAACTGATGAAGGGCGGCGGCGCGCGCGTCGATCGCTGAACCGGGGAGGCCCCGCTTGAACGTGAAGCTGTTTGCCGGAGCGCTGCTGCTGGTCTCTCTCGCCGGAACGGCGACGGTCCCGCCGCCGGGGAGCGAAATTGTGCTGGCGGGCAGCGGAATGAAGTTCCGCGCCTTCCGGGAGTCAGGCCCGCAGCCGTTGCCGCTGCCGACGATCCACGCGGTGCGGCGGGCGGATCAGGCGAAGCTCTATTCGGAGCTGGAGTGGTGGCGGAGCCGCCAGACCGCCGGAATCTGGGGCGGCGGTCTCTGCCGGGTGGTGGTCGGCGAACTTCTGCTGGAACCGCCGGACTCCGACCGGAATCTCGCCACGACCGCGGAGCTGGAGAAGCGCTTTCCTGTTTCCGCCCGGCGGGCGCAGTGGAATAACGCACTGCTGAAGCAGTGGATCCGCGCTTTCTCGGGTGAGGCGGTTTCCGATTTCCAGCCGGGCAGCGAAAAGATCAACGACTGCATCTGGCATCGGGTGCTCTTCAGCGGCGCGGCGGGCAGCCGCCTTCGCGGCTTTCTCATTGCTCCAGACCGGGAACCGGCCCGCCGGATGCTCCTGCTCTATGAACTCGAACAGGGAGCTTTCACGCCCGAATGGGAGCGGGCGGTACTCCGTTCGCTCGGCAGTGTCTCGTTCTTCCGGCCGCGGAACGTTTCCGCCCGGCGGAGTGAAGCGGGGCGGGGCGGCGGTGCCACTGCAACCAGCAACTCCGACACCTGGCAGGAAAGCCGGCAGCGGGTGATCGACAACATCCGCAACTTCCGCAACTGGTGGTATCGGGAGGGGGAGAGCTACATTTTCGTCTCCAATCAGAAGGACAGGCGCAATATGATCCGGCTTCGCCGGGACCTCGAACGGGCCCGGAATGCCTTTGCCGCCTATTTCCCGATGCAGGGAAAACCTGAGGCCATCAGCGTCGTCCGCATTTTCGACCGGCGCGAAGAGTATGTGGAGTACGTCGGTAAAGAGCTGGAATGGTCTGGCGGCGTCTGGGTGCCCGCGCGTGAAGAGCTGGTGATCTCGCCGCTCGACGCCCGCGCACCGGAGAAGGTTCAGCTGGAGATCATCCGGCAGGTGGCATTTCACGAGGGATTCCACCAGTATATCTACTATGCACTCGGGCGGAAACCGGTTTCTCTCTGGTTCAACGAGGGCGTGGCACAGTTTTTCGAAGGGATCGAATTTCGCGGTGCGAATCCGGAGGTGCGGCTTGACGAACGTAGTGAAACGAAACTGCGCCGCACCTTCCGCCGGGTGACCGATGCGGAACTCGCCGCACTGGTCGCGATGGATTACAAAACCTTCTACGGCGAGAACCGTGACCGCAACTATCCACTTGCCCACGGACTGGTCTACTATCTGCTCAAGGGGGCGCCTTTGTCCGAGAAACAGAACTATGCACAGATTATTCCGACCTACTACCGTGAGGTGATCCAGTCGGGGGATCCGGAAGCGGCGACCCGCGTCGCCTTCGCGAAGGTGGACTTCAAAGCGCTGGCGGCGGATCTGGTGAAGTTCTGGAACAATGACCGGCAGATCCGCCGTTCAATCCGCTACAATCCCGTAGCGGGAAACCGGTGACGTGCCGATGGACGAGGTGACTGCCGCGCTGAAACGCTGTTTCGGGTTCTGCCGCTTTCTCGACCATCA
This sequence comes from uncultured Victivallis sp., assembly GCA_964590295.1. Classification (GTDB taxonomy): domain Bacteria; phylum Verrucomicrobiota; class Lentisphaeria; order Victivallales; family Victivallaceae; genus Victivallis. Next base: position 4,014 of record CAZPWP010000001.1, on the reverse strand, counting down.
GGAGGAGATCGTCCGTGAGATCCTCTCAGGTGACGACCTCTGTGTCATCATGCCGACCGGCGCGGGCAAATCGCTCTGCTACCAGCTGCCCCTGCTGCTCCGTCCCGGCTACGGCATCGTCGTCTCGCCGCTGATCTCGCTGATGAAGAACCAGGTGGATGCGCTCCTCGAACGGGGGCTGCCCGCCGCATTCATCAACAGCGCCGTGCCGTTTCCGGAACAGCGCCGGATCGCCGATGCCGCCGCGGCGGGGGAGGTGAAGCTGCTCTACGTGGCGCCGGAACGGTTTCATGCGCCTTTCTTTCAGGAGTTTCTGCTGCATGTGCCGCCTGCGGCGATGGTGGTGGATGAGGCACACTGCATCAGTCAGTGGGGGCATGATTTCCGCCCCTCCTACCGGCAGCTGGGGGAGGTGGTCGACCGGTTCGGCATCCGACAGGTGTGCGCCTTCACCGCCACCGCAACGCCGCACGTGCGCGAAGACATCCGCATCCAGCTCCACCGGCCGGGAATGCGGCTGCATGTGGCCGGATTCCGCCGCCCGAATCTCG
>CAZPWP010000001.1:0-3453 GCA_964590295.1 uncultured Victivallis sp. | reverse complement strand
AGGCGGGAAAGCTCGCCGCGGTGAAAAAACTGCTCGACCGCCGGGTGCCGACCATCCTGTACACCTCGACCCGCAAAGCGGTCGAACAGCTGACCATCGAATTCGGGGTCATCGGCTACCACGCCGGCATGTCCGATGAGGAGCGTTCCGAAGCGCAGGACCGCTTCATGAATGACCGTTGTCCAGTGCTCGCCGCAACCAACGCCTTCGGAATGGGAATCGACCGCCCGGATGTCCGGCAGGTGATCCACTACAATCTGCCCGGCTCTCTCGAGGCCTACTATCAGGAGGCGGGCCGTGCCGGCCGCGACGGCGAAGCGGCCGACTGCGTCCTGCTCTACTCCTACCGCGACAGGTTCGTGCAGGAGTTCCTGATCGAACTGGGCAATCCGCCGGAGGAGATGATCCGGCAGCTCTACCGGACGCTGCGTCGTCTTGCGGCGGAACGGCCGGGGACGCCGCTCCAACTCTCCGCCGCCGAACTTCTCACGCTCGTGCCGGCTGCGCGGGGCGAGGGACAGATCTCCGTCGCGCTCAGCCTGCTCGAAAAAGCTGATCTGGTGGTCCGCGGTCTGCGCCGTTCCGGCAACGGACTGCTCCGCTTCACCGGCGACCTGCGGGAACTGCGGATGATCCACCAGCTCGAAAAGACCCAGCGGTCACGCTTCATCAGCCGCTGCATCGGCCGTTACGGCGATGCGCTCAAACAGGAAAGCAGGCATTCGGTGGAGGAGCTGGCCGAAACCGCCGGACTCTCTCCGGATCAGGTGCGGCGGGTGCTCGGCGCGCTCAACGGAGAGTGTCTGGAGTGGAATATTCCCTTCAGCGGGCGCACCATCGAACTTGCGCATCCGGAGATCGTCGAGGCGGAACTGGACTACGAGGCGCTCGCCGTCCGGCACAGATTTGAAATGGCACGGCTCGACGATGTGATCGGATACGCGTCCGGACGCGGCTGCCGTCAGGCGGAGCTGGTCTCCTACTTCGGCGAGGAGGTCGGTAACTGGTGCTGTTCGCGCTGTGACAACTGCGGCGGCGGCACAAAGCGTCCCCTGCTGGGGGACGAGCCGGAGATCGTCCGCGCGATCCTGCGGGCGGTCGACGAGTTGGACGGCCGGTTCGGGGCGGCGCGGCTCACCCGGATCCTCGCCGGCGAAGAGGCGGCGGTGCCGCCGGCCTATGGCTTCTTCCGCCGCTGCCGCTGCTTCGGCGCGCTCTCCCGTCTCCGTCCGGAACGGATCTCCCGTTACTTCCGCGCACTCGAGCAGGAGAAGTGTCTCGCCCGGATCGAACGCGGGAATTATCCCTGTCTCACACTCACCGCCCGCGGCTTCGAACTGCTCCACGGCCGCGGCGAACTGCGCCTTGCCCTGCCGGAACCCTCCGATGACGAGACGGCGGATGTCGGCAGGAAATCGGGCGGGAAAAAGCGGGCGGCGCAGAAGGAGCCTGCCGCGGAGAAAAAACGGCGCTCCGAAGTTCCCTCTCCGGAGGAGGAAGCCCCTGGGGAGGAGCTCCTCGCACGGCTCCGGAAACTGCGCACGAAACTTGCCCGCTCCCGCGGAGTGCCCGCATTCCGGATCCTCTCCGACGAGGCGCTGACGGAACTGGCGGAGAAACAGCCGCTGACCGTAAAGGAGTCGCTGCGGCTCAAGGGAATCGGTTCGGCGAAGGCAGCGACGGTCGTCCCCGCTTTTCTTGAGGAGATCCGTTGCTGGCGACGGCAGGAGTTTCAGGGATAGCCGGGCGATTCAGCCCCCCCCGACAGTGCGGGGAAGGTCGCCGAGCCGGGTGAACTTTTGCTTCTGAATCCGGAAAAGTTTCCGGCAGACCAGTAGAGCAGGGCGCTGTTGAGGATCGCGACCAGCAGCCATGAGATCGGGTCGGAGGGCAGCAGATTCTCCATCGTCCGGTAATGGGGAAAGATTTCAAACACCCACCACACCCGGAAGACGCAGGCACCGAAAAGAGTGACGACCGCCGAAAGAAAGGAATAGCCCCGAGGCCGCGCAGTCCGCCGCCGGCCACATCCATGACGCCGCAGATAGTGAAAAGGATCTTCATGCGGAGCAGTCCCCAGGCGATCACCTCCGGATCGGGATTGAAGATATCGAGCACCTGTTCGCCGGCGAGCTGATATAACACCATCCAGGGGAAATGAAAGAAGGGAAACACGCTTTTTCCGGGAAATCCCCGGGAAAAACGATTCCCCCTCAGTTTTCCGCCGGTTCCGGCGACGCGGTCAGCTGCGTGCCGGGAACGGCCGGATCATCGCCAGAAGTTCCTCCACCGGCATGGAGGCGAGGCACTCGACCGTGTCCGCTCCGCCGTAATAGATCTTGACCTCGCCGCTTTCTTCGAGAATCATGCCGCCGGGAAAGATCACACTGCCGCGGAAACCGTCAAGCTCATAATCCGCCTCGGCGCGGAGCAGCGGTTCCGGCGCAAGTCCGATTACTTTCTGCGGATTTTCCGCATCGAGCAGCATCAGTCCGGCGACGTACTCCTTGAACCAGCCTTTCTTTTCCCAGCCGATCAGGCGACGGTCGGGATCCTTGATGGTGGCGTGGAAGGTTGCCAGCCAACCGGCGCGGGTACGGATCGGCGGCGCCGCCGGACCGATTTTTGCATTGGCGAAGGGAACATCCTCCATACCCAGCAGCAGGCGGGTATCGCCCCAGTAGCGGCAGTCGGGGGACAGGCTCGACCAGATGTCGAACTTTTCCTTGTAGCCGCGGCTGTACTCGGGGAAGGGGCGCTCCAGCCGGAGGAATTTTCCGCCGAATTTTTCCGGGAACAGCACCATGTTGCGGTTGTCCGGCGCCGAAAGCGACAATACCTCAAGCGTTTCAAAGTCTTCGGTGACGGCGATGCCGCCCCGGACCCCATGCCGGGTATCCACCGCGAAGCAGAGATAACAGCGCCCCTCGATCACCGTCAGCCGCGGATCGTAAATGCGGAGAATCTCCGGGTCGGACGCGACCAGATCGATGGCGGCTTTCCACGGTTCCGGCTTCACCTCCCACTTCACACCATCGCTGCTGCATGCGATGCCGAGGGTGGTCCAGGTTTTGCCCCAGTTCCCATCCGGCGAGAAGCCTGCGTCGTTCCGGAACACCATCACGTAGCGTCCCTGATATTTGCACACTCCCGCGTTGAAGACCAGCGAGGCCTCGTACGGAATCTCCTTCGCCGACAGAACCGGATTCGATGCACAGCGAATCATTGCCATATTTTTTCTCCCGAATGTTACTTTCTATGAAACCATTTCATAACCGGTGGGAATAATGTAACTCCGCTGCGTGGGAAATACAAAGGAAAATCGGGCAAAATTTCATTTTTTCAAAAAAATGGTTATTGTCCCGGATTTTGTGAAAGAATGGATCTCTTGTCAATGAGCATTGATTTGCTCTGGGTTATAATAGCACATGGAATTCTATTCTTCAAGTCCAT